>NZ_PDYL01000013.1:0-105940 GCF_002743035.1 Sporosarcina sp. P12(2017) | reverse complement strand
CTTAATTTCTGCAAAGTACACAGAAATACGGCAAAGCGAACCCTTCGTTGTTCGCTTGGCTCAAGCCACGCCCCTCGGAAAGCGTGCCTTTCGGAGTGCAGGGAAACGGGGTGAGATAGTTATGTCCCAGCCTCTTTTCATTTTGAACAGTAATTTTCAAGTTAATACACTGCAACCCAGCCCTCAGGTGTAACGAAAATCCGAAGTGCAACTACTTGGCGATCTGCCGCCAAGGTGAAATAATGACGAATGTTTTCAGGTACAGATATTAAATCACCAGGATCTAGATGCACTTCAAAAAAGCGCTGATCTTTACCTTGGATAACGAACACACCATGTCCACTGACGATAAAACGAACTTCATCGTCTGTATGATGATGTTCCCGTTCAAAGTTTCTCAGCATTTCTTCAATGTTCGGTGTGTCTTTGGATAACGAGATAACATCTGCCGCTTTGTAACCGCGGCGTTCAGAAATTGCGTCAATATCTGATTTGAAAGTGTGAAGAATCTCTTCTTTCTCAGAATCTGTCAGATTGAACTTTTCACGGAGATGAGCAGGTAATTGATCAATCGGCCAGTGTTCATAAATAACTTCCTGTTGTGTTAGGAACTGAGTAACTTCTTGTTGTCCTTCAATCACTTCGTTCGTCCCTTGAATCGTAATCGTTGCCATATTAGTAGTCGCTCCTATCTATTTGAAATCAAAGTTGTTCTTTCACAATGTCGATGCAATCGGTAAATGTTTCAAAGCTCGTATAAGGAATGTCCAGTTTCTCGCAAGTTTCCGCTAAGAAGTCTATTGCGATGACTACATCAGCTAATTTCGCTGCTTCAAAATCTGTTACCGAATCTCCGATGACTATGCGTGTCTGTTGCTGGTCTGAGAGCTTGCGCATGATGGACGGTTTACAGCAACCACAATCTTGCTTTGTGCAGTCCGCGTCACAAGCATGCGGATAATGGATCGCAATTCGTTCTTCGTCAAATGTCGCTTTGTTGCAATAGATATGGTCGAAAGGTCCAAAAAGCTCAAGCACAGGATGAACGAAAAAATCGATCCCGCCACTGACAACGTAGAGTGGAATATTTTGCTCCCTCGTAAACTGAACAAAATCGCTGAATCCTTCTCTGATTTCTGCATCTCGCATTACGAAAGAGACGATGTCCTCTTGTAACGTACTCGGAATTAACGAAAACAGCTGACGCACACCATCTTGGATCGAAATATTTTGTTGTAAAATATCATCTGTAATCTCTTTCCAGCCAGGCAATGCGAATTCTTTCATGATGCTAATGATATTATCTTTTTTCGTAATGGTTCCATCAAAATCACAAAAAATAACTACTTTACTCATTGTTTACCCTCCACTTTACGTAACGTCGATAGTGCCCCAATGATCTAATGCGTGCCGCAAAGGGCTGGATGTTTTTGCAGCTTCTTGTAATGGAATATGTTTAACACTTGCATCGATTGCTGCGCGGAAAGCTTGTGCGCCAGGTGTTGGGCCATCAGGGTGTCCAAAAATTCCCCCACCTGCATTGATTACCAAGTTGTCACCGAAGTCTTCAAGCAACTGCGGTACCATTCCTGGATGAATACCAGCAGACGGCACGGCAAATGTTCGTTCAAGGCCATTGTCTTGTATTAACTCCTCATTAATCCCTAGCGCGTCTTCGCGTGAGATCGCGACATTTCCGTAAGGACTCGGGAATAGCGAGAGGTCCCCACCAACGAGACGCGTCAACTTCCCAACGAGTAAAGGATAGGAAAATCCACTGCCAGCTTGACCCGCAAGCACACCAGACAATGCGGAGTGAGCAAGGATAGGTAAGCCGATGTTATCGTTTTCTCGTAGTGATTGTAGCGTATCTAGACCATAGGCATGCACATTGAATAGTAACGCGCTCGCACCTAGTTCAGTTGCGCGCTCTGCCTTTTCATGCAAATCATGAGATCTACCTGATAGATTGACAGCATATAAAGCATGTGCACCTGTTTTCTCATAATGATGATCGATTATGTCTTTAGCTATAGTTACACGTTTATGAAAAGGAGTTAATTCATTTTCGAAAAGAATTTCATCGTCCTTGATCAAATCGATACCACCCGCTAATAATTCTTGGAGTTGAGTGGAGAAAAAGGATAAGTCCCGTCCCATAACACCTTTGAAAATCGCTTTTAATAGTGGGCGATCATAGACACCGAGCTTTTCTCGAATACCGTTGACACCAAAACGTGGGCCAGGGAATTGCGCAAGTAATGAATTATCAAACTGCAAATCAATCAGTTCATAGCCTTCGAAAAAGGATAATTTACCGTACACGGTAGTAAAAATTGCCGGTAGATCCGCAGAAAAGTTAGCTGACGGATAAAAAATCGTCACCGTGTCTTTCTGTTCGCCTTTAACTACTGATACTACTTCGCCTTTATGATGTTTCAATTGTTGCTGCTCAATATGGGGGATATCGGTCCATGAACCAATCGTCAACCCAAGCGCGTGTTGTTCTGCAATTTTTTCCTGATCAGGATGAGTAGGGAATAAATAGGTCGCTGTAACGCCCATCGAATTGCCTCCTTTAGTATTTATCTAGATGCTTGAAACCAATGACTCAATTGTTCTAACGAATGGATATGTTTACGTTCCATAATCATATATTTTCCAAGTTCTAAGACTTTCTTTCTAGCGGCCATGCGCAAGTCTTCATCTTCTTCGGTATTCATATCTGGAATTTGTGCGATACTGATTGCTCGTCGTACTAATTCACATCCTGCATAGCCGATGAGGTCAGTAAATATCTCTTCCATAATAATGGTGTAAAATCCATCGACTTTCGTATAGCGCTCATTTGTATTGTGCTGCCAAAGGTTTGAAAATGTTTCCACAAATGCATACCATGTTTCTTTCGCTTGTTCAAAACGCTTTTCCTTAAACTCTGGGAAGGCAATGCCATTCAAAAACAGATTCGCAATGAATTGTCCAAGGTCGAAACCAAATGGGCCGAAAAGTGCAAACTCCGTATCGAAAATGACCGTTCGATTTTCTCCTGTGAAAATTGCACCGCTATGCAAATCGCCATGAATGAGGCCGTCCGATTTTGTCATGAATTTATGTTTAAGTTGAGCTACTTCAAGTAATAAGCGCTGATCCTGACTGAGGAATTTCACCTCGTTGCGCATACCTTCCTCACACTCATTGGTCTCGTGGTCGCTATAAGGCCAATCAAATACCAGTTGCTCAGTCAACTGCCGCATCTCTGGGTTCGCTAATCGTGCTTGTAGCTCCTTTTTATTAGAAGAAGGCATGTAGAAATCGGATGTTTTAAAAAGTATTTCAGCTGACATTTTGCCAATATCAGCCGCGAAATGTGCGGACTCACTTCCATTGATTAATGCAGTACGACCAACTTCAAGCGGAAGCATGTCTTCCATCACGACGACCGCCATCACTACGTCCAGATGTAAGACGGAAGGAACACTTTTCGGAATGATTTTTTCGTAGAGCTCCATCACTTCCGCTTCAACGCGTACACGGTCAATTGGCAGAGGCATCGACTCACCGACAACGCGTGCGTAAGGAACTGCTTGTTTAAAAATGATGGACCTGAATTCATTATATAATCTATAAACGTGATTGATCTTGCCATCACTCACTTCGATTACTTTTATATCTTCAGGTTCAGGAAAAAGATCTAGGCTTCTAACATACTGTTTAATATCCTCGATTTCTAAAAAACGATATGTAGTATATTTCTGTTCATTGACAACTACGTCCATCCATACAACCTCCTATAGTATAAAAAAGACCAATCCACTAAGGGGATAGGTCTGTTACAAACAAATGTCTATCTCATGCTGTGGTAAAAGTCTACGCGCCGATTTTTCTAGTTGTACTATATGTGACAATAATTCCTACTAAATATGTAGAAATTATCACACGAATTAAATAGTTTGTCAATTAACTTTAAAAATATTCCGATTAGTTGTAGTATTATGCTATTGAACGAGTAAAGATGGGAGCTTGACTACATATGATTAATCAACAACCTTGTTATAAACGAGAAGACATACTAGAAAATATACGAACAGAAGAATTCGATGTACTTATAATTGGAGGCGGTGTGACCGGAGCAGGTATAGCACTCGACGCAGCGAGCAGGGGGCTGAATACGGTGTTAGTAGAAATGCAGGACTTTGCAGCGGGGACTTCTAGTCGCTCTACGAAAATGATTCATGGTGGATTGCGTTATTTAAAAAAACTCGAATTTAAAATCGTTTCACAAACTGGACAGGAACGTGCGGTAGTTTATGAAAACGGACCACATGTGACGACGCCTACATGGCTGCTGTTGCCCATTTATAAAGGAGGAACTTTTGGGAAATTTAGCAGTTCGATCGGTTTACGTGTCTATGATATGTTAGCCAAAGTAAAGAGGTCAGAACGTAAAAATATGCTTTCAAAAAAACAGACATTACAGGCTGAACCCAAATTGAATCCAAAAGGTCTCCTTGGTGCAGGGAAATTCGTAGAGTATCGTTCAGACGATGCGCGCCTAACTATTGAAGTGATAAAAGAAGCTGTCCAGCACGGAGCATCGGTATTAAATTATACAAAAGTGACAGACTTCGTGTATCAAGACGGAAAAGTGGCGGGAGTCGAAGCGGTCGATCAGCTAACGGGAAAATCCCGAGTGATCTGCGCGAAGAAAGTAATCAATGCAGCAGGCCCATGGGTCAATGAAGTCCGCCACAAAGATGCTATGCCTGATCATAAGAAGCTTCATTTGACTAAAGGTGTTCACTTAGTCTTTGATCAATGTGTATTTCCTTTAAAACAAACTATTTATTTTGATACACCAGACGGTCGCATGGTGTTGGCAATTCCGCGGGATGGCAAAACATACATAGGAACGACGGATACAGATTATCAAGGAAGTTTGACAGAGCCGGAGATCACACAGGCAGACAAAGAGTACTTGCTGAAGGCCATTCGTTTTGTGTTTCCGAAACTTGAGATTACCGAAGAGCAAATTGAATCGGGTTGGGCGGGCCTTAGACCTCTCATACAAGAAGAAGGAAAGAGCGCTTCAGAGATATCCCGAAAAGATGAAATTTGGATCTCGGATTCTGGTTTATTAACGATTGCTGGCGGTAAGTTGACCGGGTATCGCAAAATGGCAGAAACGATTGTCGATCAAATCGCAGCAGATCTTCAGATTCAATATGACAAGAAAGTGCCGTCTAGCCGTACAAAAAAGCTCCCTATTTCAGGTGGCCATGTAGGTGGTTCGAAAGCGTTTGAGACTTTCGTTCTGAGAAAGGTGAAAGAAGGGATGAGCCTAGGATTAACGGAGAAAACAGCTTATGCGCTCGTGACACATTACGGTTCGAACATACATGATTTGTTCGGCGTAATTCAAAACGGGAAGGCTGACGCGCAGAGAGCCCATTTACCGATCGAAATTTACGCGCAAGTGTGGTATTCCATTTCAAAAGAATTCGTTTGCACACCAGTAGACTTTTTCTGGAGACGTACCGGCGCATTGCTCTTTGACATCGACTGGGTCGATCAATGGAAAGAGCCTGTCATCGATTTCCTAGCTGTTCAACTTGGCTGGTCAAGTGACGTGAAGAAACAAATGACCGAAGAGTTAGAGCGGAGTAAACAATTGTGCATGGGAACACTAATAGAAGGGAAGATCCGTTCATAAGCCTACAACCTCTGCCAAAGTACTTGCGGTAGAGGTTGTTTATTTTCCTTGTACAAGTGCTCTTTATTTGAAGTAAATAAAAAATAATGGTTTCTAAAAGTTTTTAGTATGTTTTTTAAAAAATTGCTCATTCTATTGTCAGAAGGAGGTGGACAACATGACAAACAACAACAACAACTCAAACCAACTTTTAGTTCCAGGCGTACAACAAGCGATCAACCAGATGAAGGAAGAGATCGCTAATGAATTCGGTGTAAACCTTGGACCAGACTCCACATCGCGTGCCAACGGATCCGTCGGCGGAGAAATTACAAAGCGATTAGTGCGTCAGGCTCAATCTCAAATGAACGGTTATACGAAGTAATCGGTTCTAATCAGCCAGATTAGCATGTGAAAAATCAATGTCACTATACGCTTTGATTTCTCAAAAATAAAAGACGATGATTCATTCGAATGTGAATGGATTGTCGTCTTTTTCGGTATTGAAAATAGAGGATATCTCGAGGAATTGGCGCTTGGTATATATATGGTAAGTAATGATATGAAAAAGTTCCGATTGATCAAGCAAGGGAACTACACGTATATGCAACACTATACTTTTTATCTTCGTATAATTACACAGACGCGCTGAAGTGCCAAATTATATAAGTAAGACAACGTAAAACCTCCTTACTAGCGTAGGGAGGTTTTGTTGTGCTGCATGTTATTTCAGTAAATACCAATATGTTTCAAATCCATCTTAAAAATATTCCAGCTTGTTTTCACAAACGTACCTCTTTTCCAGTAACACTTATTATTAGCTATTATGCCCGTAACACTGGAATTCAACTGATTTCTTATTAAAATAGGTTTTCCTTTAAAATCAACAATTCATCAATTTTATGCTACTCGAGTATAGTCAGATTTAAAGTGCCATACAGTAGATTAACGAATGTTTAGGTAATCTTTATACAATCTTCAGAAACATCCGCTACCATTCTTCACACTTCTACCTCATAATGAATACTATAGGCGGGTGTATACATGAAGAAATTACTATTAGTGTTACTCATCTGTTTGGGCATCTATGCAGTGGTGACCCAATGGAATGATGTGCAAGTGATAGATGAGAATTGGAGTGCTTCATCAAAGGCCATGATTCTCTTAAATGCACATACAGGTGAGGTGTTATATGAGAGAAACAGCAAAGAATCATTACCGATTGCTAGCATGACAAAATTAATGACACAATATATCGTTTTGAATACGATCAAAAACGGAACGATTTCCTGGGAAACTACGTACCAGCCAAGTCCCACCGTGCTGGATATGGCACAGTTCGCTAGTGCTGCGAAGCTTGGCATGAAAGCGAATGAAAGCTACACAGTACGTGAACTATTTACGGCGATGACGGTCATATCAGCAAATGACGCAGCGCTTGCGTTAGCTGAAATTGTGGCAGGGACAGAAGAGGATTTCGTTGCGATCATGAATGAACAAGCACGTGCGTTTAAGTTAAAGAAAACCGTTTTCTATAATCCACATGGTTTAGATGGCAATTATCTTGGCAGGGGGGGCAATAAAAACAATTTGGCAACCGCTCGTGATCTGGCAGTTATCGCTGACCGACTCATCGCAACGCATCCTGAAGTATTGGAATTCACCAGTATGACGCACTTTATGTCCGACGAAGGAATGAAGATGTGGAATACGAATTTATTGTTGCCGGGTATGCGTATGCAAATGGCTGGCATGGATGGGTTAAAGACTGGATATACCGATGCGGCAGGTTCGTGTTTTACGGGTAGTGGGGTTTTCAATGGAGAACGGGTGATTTCCGTATTAATAGGAGTAGAAGAAGTAGACGGTAATGAATCGGAACCACGTTTTAATGTAACTAGGGAAATGGTGGAGCGTTTTGTGAAGTGATGGTTACCTTCTATCTGTTCGTATAAGCAAATAGTATTATTACTTCCGATTTAATAAAAGAAATATTACAGAAATAGGTAATTCAAGAAAAACTGCGCCAGAAACCATCATGGTTTTTAGCGCAGTCTTTTTATAAAATCTGTAGTGATTACTGAAAACTACCTATAGCTACCGATTCTTCTGTTGCTGCCTTAATTCCTTCTATCACTAGATCAACCATTTCCGCTAACTGTTCATTTGAAGTAGCTAGAGGCGGCATCAGGACAATAACATCCCCGAGCGGCCTTGTCAGCAAACCGAGCTTTCTCATTTCGAGTGTAGCCCGGTAAGCTACACGGCTTTCTAATGGGAAAGACTCTTTTGTGTGCTTGTCTTTTACGATTTCAATACCACACATCAAGCCACATTGTCTGACGTCTCCCACATGCGGAAGTTGCTTGACGTCCACTAGTAATTCTTTAAGAAACGTAGACTTTTCCTCTGCCTGCTTTACGAGTTGCTCTTTCTCGAAAATTTCCAAGTTAGCTAGTGCTACTGCACATCCAAGCTGGTTCCCCGTATAGGAGTGTCCATGGAAGAATGTTTTCATTTCCTCATATTCTCCGTAAAACGCATTGTAGATTTCTTCGGTCGCGAATGTAGCGGCGACTGGTAAATAGCCCCCTGTAAGTCCTTTTGCTACAGTCATCAGATCGGGGTGAATTCCTTCATGCTCAACAGCAAACATTTTCCCAGTACGTCCGAAACCGGTAGCTACTTCATCGACTATGAGTAAAACGTTAAATTCGTTGCACAACTTTTCAACGCCCTTTAAATAACCTGCTGGCATCGTATTCATCCCGCCCGCTCCTTGAATCATCGGCTCAAGCACCATTCCGGCAATTTCTTCATGGCGTTCTTCAAATAGCAAGCGCAGTTCCTGCAGACTTTCATCTCGCACGATATTCTCATCACCTGAAGGGTGGCGGTAAACGGATGGGAATGGAATGACGAGCGCATCAAATAATAGGGAAGTATAGACTTTGTGATACAGTTCAATAGAACCAACACTCATCGTACCGACCGTATCACCATGATATCCGTTGCTAACTGTCACAAAGCGTGTTTTTTTCTCAAGACCTTTATTCTGCCAATACTGATACGCCATCTTTACGGCTATTTCAACAGACGTCGCGCCACTGTCCGAGTAAAATACACGGGTCAATCTTTCGGGCACTAATTTCACTAATTTCTCCGCCAGCAAAATCGAAGGGATATTTGCAGCACCGAGTAACGTCGAATGAGCAATGGACTGCAGTTGCGTTTGGACCGCTTCATCTAATTCCTTTTTTCGGTGGCCATGTACATTTAGCCACAAAGAGGAATAGCCGTCCAAATACGTTTTGCCATGTATATCCGTAACTGTCACGCCTTCTCCGCTTGCAATGATGAGCGGGTCTTTCTCGTAATCCGACATTTGTGTAAATGGTAGCCACATATATTGCTTACTTTTCTTGAGTAACTGATTTGCTTCCACTCTGTAACGCCTCCTCTAAAATTGTATAATTCCATTCTTCGTAGCATTTCTTTCTCTTTTCCGAATCCATCAACGTTACCTGAATGTCTTTCTGATAGGGAATGATCCCAATCACTGGGACACCGCTCAACTTATAGATCATTTCCACATTATCATTAATGACATTGGGGTGGTCTTGCGCCATATCATTGAATAAAAGCCCTGCAATTCGAATCCCTCTAGCTTTCATTGCTTCGATTGAAAGGAGTGTATGGTTAATTGTCCCAACTCCCGCTCGTGCCACTAATACCACAGGTGCCATCAATTCTTCCATCCAGTCAATCATGCAATATCCTTCTGAGGTAAGCGGAACATATAATCCTCCCGCTCCCTCTACTACGATGCCGTCATGACTTTCGCTACGTTTCCTTATGGATTGAGTCAATCTATTGCTATCGATTTGTCTGTCTTCCAATCTAGCAGCCAAATGAGGCGAGCAAGGCGTGGTGAATAAATAGTCGGGGGAAAGTTGTTCTTTGCCCGATGCCAGCTCATACGTCATAATATCTGGCGCCGCAAAGTGGTCATTGCGTAAAACCGCTCCTGTTTGGATAGGTTTAAACGGGACGAAATGCCGACCGTTATCAGATAAAAAGTCACTAAGTAACACAGTGGCTACGGTTTTTCCGGCATCAGTATCTGTTCCAGTAATGAATAATATCGACACATTATAATCTCCTTTTCGAAATATATGTTAACTAAATACTGAATTATGTTAACATATAATTTGGAAGACAACAATAGAAAGTAGGAGGATCAGAAAATGAAAGCAAAAGAAATTGTACTTTGCGCATTATTTGCAGCATTGATGGGGGTGGGGGCGAACATAGCACCACTATTGACGATCGGTGGTGTGCCAGTCACGCTTCAGTTACTATTTGCCATATTGGCAGGGGGATTACTAGGTAGCCGATTAGGTGCCATGTCTATGTTCGCTTATTTATTTATTGGATTAGCAGGTGCTCCGATTTTCGCACAATTTAAAGGAGGACTTGGTAGTTTCATCAGCCCGACGTTTGGTTACATTATTTCCTTTATCTTCGTAGCCTATATCGTAGGGAAGTTCTTCGAGCGTAAACAATCGTGGTTTAGTTATGCGGGTGCAGGTTTTCTCGCAATAGCAGTGAACTACATAATCGGTACGAATTATATGTACTTTGCGTATGTGTACTGGGTAGAAGCACCTGCTGACTTCAGTTATGTACTTGCTTGGTCTTGGATGGTTGCTTATTTACCATTGGATATTGGAGTTACGATTCTGTCTATTATATTAATTCCTAGACTGCAAAAAGCTATTAAATTTCAGCCTCTAAGCAAGCGTTTGACGTAAAAAATATACCTGTGTGAGGACAATCAAGAAGTTCTCACGCAGGTATATTTTAAAATTACACCATCAAAAATCCGCCACTGACACTAATGCACTCGCCATTTACAAAACTCGAATCATCTGAAGCTAAAAACGCAACAACCGAAGCTACTTCAGCAGGATCACCCATGCGACCAGCAGGCGTTAACATCGTCGCCATTTTCTTCACATCTTCTGGCAAATCCTTCGTCATATCGGTATTGATCTGACCTGGCGCTACCGCATTGACCGTTATCTGCTTACCGCCGTTTTCTTTAGCTAGCGTTCGAGTCAAACCAAGTACACCCGCTTTCGACGCGCTATAATTTCCTTGTCCCAAATTTCCCCAGCTGGAAGAGGAAGAGACATTGACGATTTTTCCATACTGTTGCTTGCGCATATGGGGAATGACTGCTTGGCACGTATAGAACATACTGTTGAGATTGACGTCCAGTACAGAATGCCACTGCTCCGGCGTCATTTTGTGGAAAAACGAATCCCTCGTTATACCTGCATTATTAATTAATATATCGACCTTGCCAAACTTCTCGTAAATAGTAGAAAATGTTTTCGTCACTTCGTCTGGATCGGCTACGTCGCACTTCATGGCGAACACCTTTTCACCTGAAGAGTCTAATGCAGAAGCCGTTTGTTGCAACTTGTCAAAATTAACGTCCAACATGATGACCGAAGCCCCATCCTGAAGTACACGTTCCGCGATTTTCTCTCCAATTCCTTGTGCCGCACCTGTTACGACCGCAATCTTATCTACTAATTTGCCCATATTTCACACTCCTCATCGTTTGTATAGAATAGTAAGATAACTTTACCATAAATGAATAATGATTCATATAGCGGATTAATTCGCTGGAAGAATATCATCAAATACAATATTCTATCATTCGCCAACTCAATCACGTGAAATAATTCCTTCTATCCTTTACTATTGAAATCAGTACGACATAAAACACTTAACCCCATGAAAGGCGGAGATATTCAAATGAACGCTTATGATGAGTACATGCGCGGAATCGTTACACCGATGCGCGAAGAACTAACAACTGCAGGATTTACAGAACTAACAACGGCTGAAGAAGTCGACGATACACTAAAAGACTTGGAAGGTTCAGCTATTATTGTGATCAACTCTGTCTGTGGCTGTGCGGCAGGTTTAGCACGTCCAGCTGTACGCGAGGCAATAGAGGAAGTGAAACCGGATCACCTATTTACGGTGTTTGCAGGACAAGATAAAGAAGCAACGGAAACGTTCCGTTCGTACTTCCCAGAAATTCCACCAAGTTCACCATCCATTGCGATCTGGAATGAAGGGAAAGTTGTATACTTTATTCCACGTGAACAAATCGAGAACTTCCAGAAAGATCAAATTAAAGATCACCTGGTTGACGTCTTAACTAAAGTTGTCGCTCAGTGAACGTGATCATTACGACAGCAGGACGCTTTGATGAACATTCCACTGCACTGATGCATCAAGCAGCGGACGCGTTACAGGCACCTGTCGTCGAGCGAAAAAAGCGGTCTATCCCTACACTACAAGACATCTATCGAGGAGATGTCTTAGTGGCGGGGAAGGACCGCTATTCGTTTTACAAAAAAGGTAGTAACGAGTCGTTCTTCTTTCATCCGAACTCTGCTACCTATCGTTTGAAACGTATCCTAAAAGGTGAAACAGATCCACTCGTGGTGGCAGCCGATCTTAAACTGGGAGACTCTTTCCTCGACTGCACACTCGGCCTCGGCTCCGATGCGATCATTGCGGCGAGCACTGTGGGAGAAAAAGGAACAGTGGAAGGGATCGAAGCAGATCAAATCGTCGCGTTTCTAACTAAAGTCGGATTGCATAACTTCCCAATCGACTTTCCACTACTGCAAGAAGCGATGAGACGAGTCCAAGTCATTCATGCGGAAGCCGTAGATTTCTTGAAAACATGCGAAACGAACTCACGTGACGTTGTATTCCTCGATCCGATGTTCACGACTCCAATCGAAGAGTCATCCAATTTTGAAGCTTTGCGGGAAATTGGTGTGACCGATACTGTCACGGAAGAATGGGTAGCAGAAGCTTTGCGTGTATGCCGACGCCGTGTTGTACTAAAAGACCACTTCCAGTCACCGATGTTTGAACGCTTCGGCTTTATTCAGCAAATTCGCCCGTATACAAAAGTGCATTATGGTGTGATGGAGAAATGAGATGGGCTTTAGCGCGGTCTCATTTCTTTACGTAACGACTAACATAGAAAAAAGACTGTATAGCTTTTAATTAAGCCATACAGTCTTTTTTGTGTTTTACATAACGCCGGCCTGTCGAGGCTATACGGCGTTCTTCGCTTTTGAATTAGTGCGTGAAATTAAGGGAGCTCAAGTACAAAGTCAATACAAGCATACCAATACCTAATAGTAAGTTAACATCCATTGTTGCGACCTCCTTTATATGTAGCGCGTTGATTGAAATCCGCTTAACTTGCAATCAGAGAACATTTTGTGAAAATTGATGATTGAAGTTTGACTTTATTGTACAATGAAATAGTAAAAGATGAAACCTTTTGTGACGCTTTTCGTATGAGTTATGTAGATGTATGACGGAATGTTGAAGGAGTGATGGAAATGAAGCAATGGTTACAGCGGCTGATGATCGCATCTGTCGCCGTGTTGACACTGGGCATCATTACACCCAATCATGAAATTTGGACAAACTTTCAAGACAAGCATGAACCGAATGAATCCGGAACCCACGCAGAAGGCATGGAGTATTCCCTTGAACTGCAAGACAATCGAAATGACTTACTGACGCTTGACAGCTACACTAGAGAACAGCAATTGGTCGCACACGCACGTCTGTTAACATATGAAAAGTTTGGACAGCGTATTGGCCCCGTAATCCAGAATGAATTTGATAACGAGATTTTTCCACGAATCGAAGCAGTGATCCAAACGACCGTACATAATGCAGCAGATCGCCGTCTCGCAATCACTGAGCAGCCTTCAGGCGATTATGCGGAAAAGATTTTCCACGTCTATGACAAGACAGCGAATCAAGATCTGATCAAATTCCACGTCCGGACGGAAAAGCGACCTGTTGACGGTTACTTCTATAACTTCCATTACCACACAGCGGATGATGGATTTGTCGCGCATCACTCAGTTGGAGATATTTACTGGTCGAAGAACACACCACCGAAATGGCTTTCGTAATCAGCCGTTTCGTGGTGTGCTTTTTTGTTTGATTTATAACAGGTGTGAATATTTTTTTTTAGGCGATGATTAGTATATACTTAGTGAGATATATTCACGTAAAGGGAGCTTGAAGCATGAAGCAATATTTAGATCTATGTCAACATATTCTGGAAACAGGAACAAAAAAGGGAGATCGTACGGGTACGGGGACATACAGTGTCTTTGGGTATCAGATGCGTTTTGACTTGGCGCAAGGATTTCCTTTAGTAACGACAAAAAAGACGGCGTTTCGTTTGATTGTCTCGGAATTACTATGGTTTATTAAAGGTGATACGAATATTCGTACGTTGATTCAAGAACGTAATGGAATTTGGGATGAATGGGCATTTGAGCGGTATGTAAACAGTGCGGCGTATACAGGACCGGATATGACGGATTTTGGTCGCCGTGTACTAAAAGATGAAGAATTCGCGACGATTTACAAAGCGGAACTCGCTTCATTTAAAGAGAAAATCTTGGCTGATGAAGAATTTGCGAAACAACACGGGGATCTAGGTCCTGTCTATGGCAAGCAATGGAGAGCGTGGGATAGCGCGAACGGTGTCATCGATCAGCTCGCACAAGTGATCGACAGCATCAAACATAATCCTGACTCTCGCCGCCACATCGTCACAGCGTGGAACCCGGCTGAAGTCGATGAAATGGCGCTGCCACCATGCCACTTACTGTTTCAGTTCTATGTAGCGGACGGTAAGTTATCATGCCAGCTCTACCAACGCAGCGCGGACGTCTTCCTAGGCGTACCGTTCAATATCGCGTCGTACGCATTACTTATTCATTTAATTGCGCATGAATGTGGTTTAGAAGTAGGCGAATTCGTCCATACATTAGGGGACGCACACTTGTATCAGAACCATATCGATCAAGTACATGAGCAATTAGCGAGAGAGCCGAAAGAATTACCTATACTGAAAGTTAATTATGATGGTCGATCGATCTTTGATTTGACGGCAGAGGATATTTCGATTGAAGGCTACGATCCGCATCCGAGAATTAAAGCACCGATCGCAGTATAAGGAGGACATACAATGATTTCATTATTAGTGGCACATGACCTAGGCCGAGTGATCGGCAAGGACAATGAGATGCCATGGTATATTCCGGAAGAATTACAATATTTTAAAAAGAAGACGATGGGCAAGGCGATGATCATGGGGCGTAAAACGTTTGAATCGATTGGTCGCCCGTTAAAAGGTAGATTGAATATTGTCCTCACGCGCAATCAAGACTACGAAGCGGACGGCGTAACCGTCGTTCATGATATGGACAGTGCTGTGAAACTCGCCAAAGACTATGCGGATGAAGTGATGGTCATCGGTGGCGCGGAGATTTTCAAGATGTCGATGGCAGATGAGGCAGACAGATTGTATGTGACCGTCATTGAGAAAAATTATCCAGGTGATACATTCTTCCCTGAATACGAAGAAGACTACGCGTTAACAAGCAAGTCCGAGCCACATTATGCGAAAGACGGCACTGCTTACACGTACCAAATTTGGGATAAAAAATAACGTTCCTCTCTATACATAGAGAAGAACGCTAAAGTACATCGATGCGCTACCTGCCATGACGAACAAGTGCCAGATCGCGTGATTATACGGTACACGGCGTGACATGAAGAAGTACGCGCCTGCTGTATAGAACAACCCACCGATCACGAGCAACCATACGCCTTGAGTAGGCAGTGCATTGTATAATGGTTTAATTGCGAGCACTATGAGCCAGCCCATAATGAGGTAGAGGGCGAGCGATAGTTTGGCGAATCGATGAATATAAAAGATCTTGAACAAGATGCCGAACAAGGTCAATCCCCAAATGATGCCGAATAACGTCCAGCCGAGTGCCCCT
This sequence comes from Sporosarcina sp. P12(2017), assembly GCF_002743035.1. Classification (NCBI taxonomy): domain Bacteria; kingdom Bacillati; phylum Bacillota; class Bacilli; order Caryophanales; family Caryophanaceae; genus Sporosarcina; species Sporosarcina sp. P12(2017). The sequence goes on along the minus strand of NZ_PDYL01000013.1, from coordinate 90,322 downwards.
TGTAAGGTAACCAATAAAAATGGCGTATACGTTCCGGCAATCAGTACATAAATGGCGGAATGGTCGAGAATAGCGAAAAAAGATTTCAATTTGACCGGCATACTATGTAGTAATGTACTTGCGAGGAATAGTAACAACATGGACACCCCAAAGATCGTGAAGCTCGTTATGGCGATTCCGGTGCCTTGTTTCACACCTTTTAAGATCAGCAAGACCAGTGCAGGTATGCTGAGTAAGAATCCGATGGCATGCGTGATCGCATTCCAACGTTCTTCCTGCAGATTCTTATAATCGAATGATTCTTCCATTCTGATAGCACCTCCTGCAACACACTATACCAAATACAGCGAAAAAAATCGCAAACGCCACACGCGAAGGAGATAGAAATCATGAAAAAAATTCATATCGTCACGGATTCGACTGCAGATTTAACGGATGAACAGATTGCTCAATACACTATTCATGTCGTACCGTTAACGCTAACCATCAATGAAAAATCTTATGTTGACGGCGTAGAAATCCAACCAGCAGAATTTCTCGACTTGATGCGCAGTGCCAAAGAATTACCGAAAAGTTCACAGCCGGCAGTCGGCGTATTCCAGAACCTCTATGATGAACTGGGTGCGGATGGGTCGCAAATTATTTCAATTCATATGACAGGCGGCATGAGCGGTACAGTGAAATCTGCGGAAACAGCAGCTCATGCGTCAAGCGCTGACGTTACGGTTATCGACTCGATGTATATTTCACACGCACTGTCTTTCCAAGTGCTTGAAGCATGCCGTCTGGTCGAAGAAGGCAAAACGGTAGCAGAGATTGTGGAGACACTTGATCATGTACGTAAAAGTTCTTCCTTATTCGTCGTACTGGATGTTCTTGATAACATGGTAAAAGGTGGACGTATCGGCAAAGGGAAAGCGATGTTAGGTTCTCTGATGAATATCAAGCCTATTGCGTCACTGAAGGACGGAGTGTATACACCGGTCGCGAAGGTACGTAGCCATAAACAAGTAGTCTCGTATTTGTTTGATGAGTTTAAGAAGGAAACAGCAGGGAAAGTAATTCGTAGTGTCGGGATCGCGCATGCAAATGGCCTCGCGATGGCGGAGCCGCTTAAATGCAAGATAGAAGAGATGGGCATTCAAGTGATGCTGACATTTACGACACCGATCGTTAGTACCCACACTGGAGAAGGCGCGATCGGATTCATGTATTACACCGAGTGATATTAACTACAAAGGATATGACATTATGAGAAGAATGCTAGTGCTAGGTCTCGTCTTTTCATTGTTCTTAGCAGGGTGCCAAGCCCCATTCAGCAAAAAAGAGACGACGCTTGCGGAACGTGAAACCGTCGCGTTCGATCCGTTCGTTGTGCCGGAAACATTTATCCCGAAACGTGTAAACGTCTTAGGGCTAGGTGATTCATTGACACAAGGTGTCGGTGACGAACGTAAAGAAGGCGGATATTTCGGCCGTTTGACGTCGGACATGGAACAATGGAAAGGCATTATGGAAGTGGACGCCGTGAACTTAGCGAAACGCGGACGGCGCAGCGACCAGTTTTTAAAACAATTGCAAGATGAAGAAGTACAAGAAGCGGTCATTCAGGCAGATTATATCGTCTTTACGATCGGTGGCAATGATATCATGAAAGTCGTCAAAGGGAATTTCATGCAGATGAAAATGTCTGATTTCTACAAAGCTCTCGGTAAATTCGAAACGAGAATCGAAGAGTTGTTCGAGATTATACGTCTGTATAACCCGGATGCACCGATCATCGTGGCGGGTCTCTATAATCCGTTCTCCGTCGTGACGGACGAGGTACAAGAGTTCGAAGACATTATCGCGGACTGGAACCGCTCGATAGAAGAACAAGTGGAACAAGACGGCATGGCTTGCTTTGTTCCTGTGAAAGATTTATTTAATTCGAATGAAAACTTGGTTTATCACACAGACTTCTTCCATCCGAACAGTAAAGGGTATGATTTGATGGAAAAGCGTTTCGTAAGAGAAATAAAAGGCTGTTCAGCGGTTGACCTGGAAGTGGAGTGAAGTACAATATGAATATTTGGAAAGTAGCGTTTTTCAGCCTCGCGGGAATAGTGGCAGCGGCGCTTGTAGGATTGATAATTCTCATCAGTGGCGCCACTGCTTCTCCACCTCTGCCGGAAGATATAGCGGTAAAAGAGGAAGGCTACACGTTGGCATTAAATACAACCAAAGAGAATTTTCAAGGAATGGCGAATACGTATATCCGAAAGGCCGTGAAAGGCACGTTACCAGTGGAACTGGAAATGCGTGACGACGTATTGTTGACATCCGAACTCACGGTGTTCTCGCATACATTACCGCTCGCGATGCATTTTGACCCAGTCGTACGAAAAGACGGAAACTTAATTCTCAAACAATCGTCCATGGAATTAGGGCAGTTGAATATTCCACCTTCTACGGTACTGAAATTACTGAAGAGTTCTGTAGAGCTTCCAAAGTGGATGGTCGTCCGACCGAAAGAAGAGGAAATTTTCATCGATCTAAAGGACTTGCCAATCTCGGGGGACGTTCAAGTAAAGGCAAAAGAAGTGAATTTAGCAAAAGATGAGATTATATTGGAAGTATTGATACCGAATAACTAAGGGGGCACTACCTATGTCAACACAACTCGCAACTTTCGCAGGCGGATGCTTCTGGTGTATGGTCAAGCCGTTCGACCAATACGATGGTGTACATTCTGTCACGAGTGGCTATACTGGCGGACATACCGTCAATCCAACGTATAAAGAAGTTTGTACCAATACAACGGGTCATCGGGAAGCCGTCGAGATCGAATTCGACGATAGCGTCATCAGTTACGAAGAATTATTGAGTATTTTCTGGCAAGTGATTGATCCTACTGATGCAGGCGGCCAGTTCCATGACCGTGGCGAATCGTATAAGTCCGCAATCTACACTCACTCGGACGAGCAACAGCAAGCAGCAGAGCGATCGAAGCAAGCTTTACAAGAGAGCGGCAAGTTTAACGCGCCGATTGTAACAGATATTTTCCCGGCAAAAGAATTCTATCCAGCGGAAGAATATCACCAGCAGTATTATGAAAAGAACCCAGACCACTACGCACGTTACACTGTTGGATCAGGACGCGCAGGATTTATCGAAAAAAATTGGGGGAATCATTCATGAAAAAAGACTTACGTACTGAATTAACCGAGATGCAGTATCATGTGACGCAAGAAAGCGGCACGGAACCACCATTTCGTAATGAATATGATGCGCATTTCGAAGACGGAATCTATGTAGACATTGTGTCGGGCAAACCGTTATTTAGCTCGAATGATAAATACGACGCGGGTTGCGGATGGCCAAGCTTCACGAAGCCAATTGAAGCAGTGGAAGTAACCGAGCACTTCGATACCACTCACGGCATGCGCCGCACGGAAGTACGCAGTAAGACAGCGGATTCTCACTTAGGACATGTCTTCCCCGACGGACCAACAGACCAAGGCGGATTGCGTTATTGCATCAACTCCGCGGCATTGCGCTTCGTTCCGGTGAGTGACCTAGAAAAAGAAGGTTATGAAGCATACAAAGGGTTATTTGAGTGAAGGAAGGTGACGACGATGGATCGATCCTTTTACCATTTCGCGCTACGTTATCGTGGCGGTGGAAAAGATGATGAAAAGGCGTTGTTTGCAGATAGGATGTTTCTTGATGCCGGTTTCCCGAAGGATGAAGAGGATTTCGATTCATTGTCGCGTTACGTCGAGGACATGGCGGACGATCATTTACGTTCTACTACCTTTGACGAATTATACGCAATCTATCAAGAGCTTTGCAGTAGGTAAATGGCGAGGGTTTCATTGCATCTCGCCATTATTCACTGTATGATAATAACAAATTAGTGAAATGAGGCTGAAAAAAGATGAGTATACATATTGATGCAAAACCAGGTGATATCGCAGAAACGGTTCTACTTCCAGGAGATCCATTGCGTGCGAAGTATATCGCAGAAACATTTTTAGAAGACGTTGTACAGTATAACGAGGTACGTAACATGTTTGGCTATACGGGAACATACAAAGGCAAACGTATTTCCGTACAAGGTACTGGAATGGGCGTGCCGTCTATTTCTATCTACGTAACCGAGTTAATGCAGGAGTTTGGCGTTCAGAAATTGATCCGCGTTGGAACATGTGGCGCGATTCAAAAAGACGTAAAAGTACGTGACGTCATCCTAGCGCAAGGTGCGACAACCAACTCTTCATTAAACGACGTAACATTCGGACCGATTCGCTTTGCACCGATTGCGAACTTTGATTTATTGACGAAAGCGTATCATGCAGGGAAAGAAAAAGGCTTGCATTTACAAGTAGGTAACGTCTATACAGAAGACTTCTTCTATAATGAAGACGCACAGCACGAGAAACTAGCGCGTCACGGCGTATTGGCAGTGGAAATGGAAGCGGCAGCACTTTATACACTAGCAGCTCGCTTTGGCCGTCAAGCACTCGCTGTCCTTACTGTAAGTGACCACATCCTTACAGGAGAAATTACTACTCCTGAAGAGCGTCAAACGACATTCAACGAAATGATCGAAGTCGCGTTAGATGCAGCAATTGCTGACTAATTGAATAGATAGAAACTTGTAATAGACCGCTCTTGGCAGCGGTCTTTTGCAGGGATATGGAAAGTAGGGAAGACAATGAACGAAAACGATTCGCATGAGAACGGGAAACCACAACCGGAAGGGCCAAAACCTACTCGCTTTATTCGGATTAAACCGTTTTCTCTGATCATGCTCATTTTTTTCCTTGTGCTGGCGACAGCCACCGTTACCTTCGTTGCACTGACAGTCGGAGACGATAAAGTAGTAGAGGTTGTCAAACCGAATCAAGTAGGTACGGAACGAAAAGAGTTCAAGAAACTGTATGAAGCATACGATCAACTAAAAGAAAGTTATTTTGACGAAGTAGACGATCAAGTCGTCATCGACGGCGCGATCAATGGAATGGTCGATTCATTAGGCGATCCATACTCCGATTATTTAAATGAAAAAGAAGCTAAGCAATTAAATGAAAGTATATCTTCAAGTTTTGAAGGAATCGGTGCAGAAATTCAAGAGTCAAACGGCTATATTAGTATCGTGTCACCGATCAAAAACTCACCTGCTGAAAAAGCGGGTTTACTACCGAACGATACCGTACTATCGGTAGACGGCGAAAGTATACAAGGTTTGTCTTCATCGGAAGCGGTATTGCTCATCCGTGGAGAAAAAGGGTCAACGGTGACATTATCTGTACGACGCGGTGAAAAATCTGATCCATTTGACGTAAAGATCGTTCGAGACGTCATTCCGATCAATACGGTCTACGCAGAAATGCTCGACGATAACATCGCACATATCAATATCACATCGTTCTCTGAACATACGTACGAGGAATTACTCGAAGCGCTGAATGAAATGACCGATAAAGGCATGGAAGGCGTACTCATTGACGTCCGTCAAAATCCAGGTGGCATCTTAAGCGGGGCAATCGATATTTCCGATTTGTTCGTCCCAGACGGCAAGATTCTGTTCCAAACAGAAGAAAAAGGCAAGACACCGGAAGCGTATCCTTCGTCTGACGGACAGAAAGTAACGGTTCCAGTCGCGTTGATCGTAGATGAAGGCAGTGCGTCTGCGTCTGAGATCTTAGCGGGTGCGTTAAAAGAGTCTGCGGGTATTCCGATTGTCGGTGTCAAGACGTTCGGTAAAGGAACGGTTCAAACACCAACCCAATTGCCAGACGGCTCCAACTTGAAATTGACGACAGCGAAATGGTTAACTCCAGACGGTAACTGGATCCATAAAAAAGGGATCGAGCCTGACGTGAAAGTACCATATCCTCCATACGCATCACTGCCGTTCCTTGATTCATCTGAAGAGATGGACGAAGGTGTCGTCTCTCCGGCTGTACAAGCTGCAGAAGAGATGTTAGAAGCGGTAGGGTATGATCCAGGAGAAGTAGATGGTCTCTACGACACGGCTACAGCACAAGCCGTTAAAACGTTGCAAAAAGATCTATCACAAGAGCAAACAGGCATCTTGACTGGCGATACCACAGTCGGCTTAATGCAGAAATTACGGGATAAGATGAAAGAAGATGACCCGCAATTGCTGAAAGCGAAAGAAGTCGTATTAAAAGAAATTAACTCATAATCAAAGAAACACGCGTCCAGCAATCGTTGGGCGCGTGTTCTCTATGGAAAAGGATGATACACACATGATTGATGTATATTTACTCAGCGGCTTTCTCGGAAGCGGCAAGACGTCATTACTCGTAAATCTAGTCGACCAAGTAAAAGAATCCGGTAGACAGCCAGCTGTATTGATGAATGAATTCGGAGAACTGAACATCGACAGTCAAATCGTCGAGGATGCAGGAGAAGTTCCGTTAAAAGAGTTACTAAACGGCTGTATATGCTGTACGGGTGCGGAATCTACGGAAGCACAATTACAAGGCTTACTAGCAGATTACCCGGAGATTGACGTGCTGTTCATTGAAACGACTGGTGCAGCTCACCCAGTAGAAGCGTTAGACGCCGTATACTCGCCGTTATTCGCAGAGAAACTGGACGTCAAGGGAATTGTTACCGTAGTGGATGCCAAGCGCTGGATCGACCGTGACAAGCTCTCACCACGTATACAAGCATTATTCCTCGAACAAGTCCGCCACGCACACTTTATGGTGCTCAATAAAACGGATTTGCTGACAGATAATCAATTAGCTTTCGTGACGATGCAAGTGACCCAATTTAATAGTTACGCACCGCTCGTCCAGACAGTGAACGCGAAAGTCGATTTCAGCTATGTCGAAAAGATGGTCAATGTGGCGGCACCAAAACAGCCGGTCGCAACAGGTAGTGGTTTGCCACTCGCTTCAAAAGTGTTGTCGTTCGACGCGCCGATCAACCAAGAACATTTTGAAGACTGGGTGCGCACATTACCGGACAGCGTCTACCGGATGAAAGGCTATATCCAACTAGAAGGTTCTCGGTACTCGCATTTATTCCAATATGCATATGGCATGGTCAACTGGATACCGGAATATATGCAAATTCCGTCTAAATTGGTGATCATCGGGGAGCAACTGACCGACATAGAGTATTCCTCAAAAAACTAGTTGTCAATAGCTTTCTATTGTTAATAGTCTTCTCTATTGGATAAGGTTGCTAATTATATCGTTCTTAAACTCTCATTTCATAGCTTTGTAGAGTTTGTTGGACAAATTGGTTAGAATGACCAATATCTCTCCTTTACTTTGACGTTATGCTAAGTCTCGTAGAAAAGGAGGGACCAAGATGAAAAAACCGTTATCACTCATCTTATTAAGCTCAGCTATTTTATTGCCTACTCATGCAGCAGAGGCAAGCACAACAAATCAGGTGCAAACTCACACGTATACGTGGAATGTATCGAACAAGCAGGACTATTCATGTTACTGGGGCAACTATCAGAAGCCACAGCAACCTAGTAAACCGGTAGCGAAACCGACACCGACACCATCTGTACAACAACCAACTCAACCAAACAAACCAGTGGAGAAACCACAAACAGAAAAGCCAGCACAGCAGACAGCGAATGTGTCCGCTACAGAGCAAGCCGTACTCGATTTGACGAATGCGGAACGTGCGAAAGCAGGCCTCAAGCCGTTACAGATCGATGCAGCCTTACAGAAGTCTGCAAAGCAGAAGTCAGCGGATATGGCAGCGAACAACTATTTCTCTCATACAAGCCCGACATACGGTTCACCGTTTGATCAAATGAAGCAGAATGGCGTTACATACCGTTCGGCAGCCGAGAACATTGCGATGGGTCAACGCAGTGCACAGGATGTCGTGACAGCTTGGATGAATTCAGCTGGACACCGACAAAATATCCTAACACCTGGGTTTACGCATATCGGTATCGGGTATGATGCGAATGGACATTATTGGACGCAGCAGTTTATACAGAAGTAAGAATGTGAAGGTCAATGGATTTATGTCCATTGACCTTTTTTAAATTGGGAGAGTTTGAGACTTCATTCGCGTGATAGACTGGCGTCGTTCGTTGTGTACGTTTGAGTGATGGGTCATGACTGATAGAGACGCTGGGGGTAATGAGCGGATACGAGCTGTTATAGAGCGCTTAACGTAAAGTAATGAGCAGTTGCAGGCGCTGATAGAGCGGTTGGCGGTGACGATAGAGCGGATACACATGAACTATGAGCGATTAAGACGAATTAATGAGCGAAACCCGCGCCGCTCTCACTAGTTATTCACTATTGAAATTCTCAACTACAAAAAAGGCCGATGGAATAAATTCTCCATCGACCCATACATACCTATTATTCAACTTCACGGTACTTATTCTGTATATACCGTAACCTAAACGAAAGGATCACCGCACCCACCGATAGACCAACAATGAGACCAACCCAGTAACCGTATGCGCCTAGCTCAGTATAGCGGGCAAGAACGAATCCCGTTGGCAACCCAATGAGCCAGAATGACACAACGCCGACTAAGAACGTCATCGTCACGTCCTTATAGCCGCGCAACGCACCTTGGATCGGCGCTTGCACAGCATCCGATAGCTGAAATAGTGCAGCATAGATGAAGAAATGTACGGCCAGTGTAATAATCGCTATGTCCGTCGTATACATAGAAGCAATCGACTCACGGAACGTCAGTAAAATGAATATGGATAAGAAACTGAAAATAACTGCGAACGCTATGCCGAGATACGTATACTCCCGCGCGTCCTTCGTTTTATTCGCACCAATGGACTGACCGACTAGTATTGTCGTTCCCATCGATACACTTAACGGCACCATATAGAGGAGAGACGTAAAATTAAGCGCAATCTGGTGAGCCGAGATGACTTGTGCGGTATAACTACTCATCAATAACGTTACGACGGAGAAAATACTCGTCTCAACGAAAATAGATAGACCGATCGGCACGCCGATGAGTAAAATTTCTTTCCATTTGCGGAAGGAGATTCTTTGCCAACCATTAAATAGCGTATACTCCTTAAAGTGGCGGGACGACCAAGCAATCAGGACCGCTATGAAGAATACGAGCCAGTATGTGAATCCAGACGCATACCCTGCACCGGCACCCCCTAGTTCTGGAAAACCGAAGTTACCGAAAATTAATAGATAGTTCAATGCAATATTGATTGGCGCGGACAACAGAATGATAAACATCGAGACACGGGTTGCACCGAGTGCGTCAAAGAATGAACGCAGTACGGTATAGGCCATGAGTGGAACCAATCCGATACTCATGCCAGTCAAGTAGGCGGACGCTACTTCTATAACTGGCGCATCGAGTGGCATTCTTGTAATGGCGGGTAACACAACCCAATGTATCAGCACGAAAATGATTGCTGAAAGAGCGAGAGATACGTATAATGCTTGCTGGACAGTAGGACGGACATCGTTTTTATTCTTCGCACCGATTTGCTGTGCGATAATAGGAGTCAGGCCCATCAGAATTCCGGAAAGACCGGTATAGACCGGTATCCAGAAGGAACTGCCGATGGTTACGCCTGCTAAGTGGAACGTGTCATAGCGTCCCGTCATGAGAATATCGAAGAACGACATCAGATATAGCGCGACTTGCGTAATGACAATGGGAATCATGATTTTAATGAAAATGGATGTTTTTTGTTGCAAAGGTTTCGTTGCAGTAGTCATAGTTTTGATTTCCTCTACTAATGTTTTCGTTTTGACTATTGTAGCATGAAATATAGTAGGCAACGCAAAGGGAAGGATGGAAAGAATGAAGCAACCGGTAGTTATATTAACAGGTGGCGGTACAGCAGGACACGTATCCGTCAATCAAGCGTTAATTCCCGTATTTTTGGGTAAAGGATATAGCGTGCATTATATTGGTTCCCACGAAGGAATTGAAAAGGAACTGATCGCGGAAGGTCATCCAGAAGTGGTATATCATGCGATTCAAAGTGGAAAGTTACGGCGTTATTTCTCAATGAAGAATTTTACGGATCCGTTTCGTGTCGGTGCTGGGACATTACAGGCGCTCGCTATTCTTCGTAAAGTTAAGCCGGAAATAATTTTTTCTAAAGGCGGATTCGTTTCAGTGCCTGTTGTGATGGCGGCTAAGCTTGCGAACGTGCCAGTCGTCGTGCACGAGTCGGACGTCACGCCTGGTCTTGCGAATAAATTGGCATTGCCGTTCTCTTCGCAAATTTTCACGGTCTTCGAACAGACGTTGCAGTATGTGCCGGCAGCGAAATCTATGTGTACAGGTCCAATCATTCGTCCGGAGCTGTTTATGGGTGATCGAGAAGAAGGATTGCGCAGAACGGGTTTGAATTCCGAAAAGCCGGTATTTATTATTATGGGAGGTAGTCAAGGCTCTGCCGTGTTGAATGAAGCGGTGCGCAATGAACTGCCCGACTTACTTAAGAAGTATCAGATCATTCATTTATGTGGTAAAGGGAATGTGGTCGAAGGTCTGTCAGTGGCGGGGTACGTGCAGTACGAATATGTCACTGGTGAATTGCCCGACCTGCTCGCAACTGCTGATTATGCGGTTTCGCGTGCGGGGTCGAATGCGATTTTCGAATTGCTTGCGATCCATAAGCCGATGTTGCTCGTTCCGCTTGCAGCGTCAAAGAGTCGGGGCGATCAAATATTGAACGCGAAATACTTCGCTTCCAAAGGGCTGGCATTACAAATAGAAGAAGAACAATTCGAAGTGCAGTCTGTTACAGAACAATTTGATAGACTCATGAAGGAGAAAACTCGATTGCTGTCGAATATTGAAAAGACGACAGAACCGAAGACACCTGAGAAAATGGCAGAATTGATTTTGTCGTTCCAAAAATGAGAATGTACGCGGAGTACCTTAGCGACGTAGTTTTCCGTGATTTTCAATGGATTACTAAGAACTTTGCAGAAAACTACGCATATTAGGATTAATCCCTTTCAGTTCTAAGGTTTGCGTGCTATTATTATGTAGAAGTAGTGAAAATAAACACAACAAGCCATTTGGCAAATGTGGAGGTCATATTACATGTCGAACAATGTGGATTCCCATCGTTCCCCGTATGCTAATTTTTCGGGTCCAAACCTTGGGTATGTAATGGAAATGTACGATCTGTTTAAAACAGATCAAGATGCAGTAGATCCTGATTTAGCAGAGCTATTCAGGAATTTTGGTGCGCCTCAGATGGATGAGTCAGGTCAAGAGGCAGTTATAGCGCAAGGTTCCCAAACGGATTTGCGTAAAGTTCTTGCCGTTTATTCTTTACTTGAAGCTATTCGTTCTTATGGACATCTTGCAGCAGACATTTATCCATTAAACGATCGACCTAAAGATACATCCCGTCTTGAACTGTCCTATCATGGATTGACAGAAAGCGATCTGGTCGGATTGCCAGCAACTTTGTTCTTGAAAAATGTTCCAGCGACAGTTGAAAACGGATTAGATGCAATGAATTATTTGAAGTCTCTTTATACAGGCTCCATTGCATACGAATTCTCTCACTTGATCGATGAAACAGAGCGTAACTGGATTCAATCAAAAATTGAAAACGGCGACGTACAGTCAAAAATGCAAGGAGACGAGAAAAAACAACTTCTTGAGCGTTTGACGAAAATTGAAGGCTTTGAAAAATTCATTCACCGTACATTCGTTGGAGCGAAACGTTTCTCTATCGAAGGTGTAGACACATTAGTCGTCTTAATTGATGAATTGATGCGTCTATCCGAAGATGCGCAAATGGAAAAAGTGCTAATTGGCATGGCTCACCGCGGACGTCTGAATGTATTAACGCACAACTTAAACAAACCATACGAAATGATGTTCGCAGAATTCGCTGGCGTACCTGCTTCACCGTTCTTGCCAAAAGACGGATCTCTTGAAGTAACTCGCGGCTGGTTCGGCGACGTGAAATACCATATGGGTGCTCTTCATAAAGGTAAATCTGGGATGAATCGCTTCCTTGCGTACAACCCGTCTCACCTAGAAGTGGTAAACCCGGTGATTACTGGTCAAACTCGTGCTGCACAAGAAAACACGGACAACCCAGGTATTCCACAACAAGATACAAATAAAGCATACGCGATCTTAGTACACGGTGATGCTGCGTTCCCTGGACAAGGTATCGTTCCAGAATCATTCAACTATTCACGCGTTCGCGGTTTCAGAACAGGCGGATCGGTTCACGTCATCGCCAACAATACAATTGGTTTCACGACGGAATATTATGATTCCCGTTCTACACACTATGCATCTGATCCAGCAAAAGGCTTTGAAGTGCCTGTATTCCACGTGAATGCAGATCACCCAGAAGAAGTACTAGCTGTTGCTAAACTGGCATTTGAATATCGCCAGGCGTTCGGTAAAGACGTACTAATCGACTTGATTGGGTACCGTCGTTACGGACACAACGAAATGGATGAGCCACTTGTGACGAATCCAGTGATGTACCACGAAATCCATAAACACCCAACCGTTCGTGAACTTTACGGACAGCGTCTAGTTGAGCAAAACCTTTTGACAGACGAAGAAGTGAAAGAAATGGACAAGTCGGTTATCGCAACTATGCAAGAAGCGTACGATCACGTAAAAGAAGAATCAGCAGACGCACCGGAAGTTTCCAACGCAACGCCGGAAGTGGTACAAGCTGGACTTCCACGTGACCTTGAAACAGGGGTAGCGGAAGATCGCCTTCGCCTAATGAACGAAGAGCTATTAACATACCCGGATGAGTTCACTGTTTTCAACAAATTGGATAAAATTTTGAAGCGTCGCCTAGAGCCGTTTAAAGGTAAAGGGAAGATTGACTGGGCACATGCAGAGCAATTAGCATTCGGTTCAATCATTCAAGACGGTAAACCAATCCGTATGTCTGGACAAGATATCCAGCGCGGTACATTTGCACAGCGTCACTTAGTATTGCATGATGAGAAAACAGGTGAAGAACTTGTTCCATTGCATCATATTAGTGGATCTAATGCTTCATTCGTGGCGTATAACAGCCCACTGTCAGAAGCAGGAATCGTAGGATATGAATTTGGTTATAACTTAGAAGAAGACAAAACGATGTCGATCTGGGAAGCGCAATACGGTGACTTCTCGAACATGGCACAAGTTATGTTCGACCAGTTCGTATCTTCAAGTTACTCGAAGTGGGGTCAGCAATCAGGCCTCGTGCTATTGTTGCCGCACGCATTTGAAGGACAAGGACCAGAACACTCCAGTTCACGTATTGAGCGTTACCTACAACTTTGTGGGGAAAACAACTGGACAGTCGCGAATATCTCCAGCGCAGCAAACTACTTCCACGTATTGCGTCGTCAGTCGAAAATTCTCGGCAGCGAAGCAGAACGTCCGTTAGTTATTGCTACACCTAAGTCATTACTTCGTCACCCACTAGTTGGAGCCGATGTTGAAGACTTAACGGAAGGTCACTTCAAGACAGTTCTTGAGCAACCTGGCACAGGGAAAAAGCCTGAAAAAGTCAAAAAGATCTTGTTTGCAAGCGGGAAGATGGCAATCGACTTAGCTGAAAAGATTAAAGACGGCGAAGGATTCGACTACTTGCACGTGGTACGTGTAGAGCAGCTATATCCATTCCCATCCGACAAAATCAAAGAAATCGTTGCACGTTACCCGAAAGCAAAAGATTTAGTATGGGTTCAGGAAGAGCCGAAGAACATGGGTACATGGTCATTTGCTTATCCATTCCTAGAAAAATTAGCTGACGGTAAGAACATTTCGTATGTAGGACGTATTAAGCGTTCAAGTCCTTCTGAAGGTGACGGCGCTTCTCATAAAAAAGAACAAAATCGCATCATTGAAGAAGCTTTAAAAAAGTGATATAACAAGTAAGGAAGCTTTACAATTAAATTTAAAAACTACTTATACAAAGTAGCTTGTCCGTTAATAAAACGGTATACCTACGAGGAGGAATTTATTGTGGCAGAGATCAGAGTACCTGAACTAGCAGAATCAATTACAGAAGGTACAATTGCAAAATGGTTAAAACAACCCGGTGAAAACGTGGATAAAGGTGAATTCATCGTTGAATTGGAAACAGATAAAGTAAACGTAGAAGTCATCTCAGAAGAAGCAGGCGTTTTGTCTGAACTATTGGCTGCAGAAGGCGACACAGTTGAAGTTGGCCAAGTAATCGCGATTGTAGGCGAAGGTTCAGGTGCACCGGCACAACAAGCTCCACAAGCAACTGAAGCTGCAGCACCTGCTCCAGCGCAAAAAGAAGAAACTCCGGCTCCGGCAGCAGCTGTAGCGGAAGAAACATCTTCTTCAGACCGCACGATTGCAAGCCCGGCAGCACGCAAGCTTGCTCGTGAAAAAGGTATTAATCTTGCAGACGTATCACCTGTTGATCCAATGGGTCGCGTACGCGCACAAGACGTATCTGCCCACAACAACGCTCCAGCACCTAAAGCTCCTGCAGCACCAGCTGCTAAAGCAGAAGCAAAGGATGACGGCCGTATTACACGTCAGAAAATGACTCGTCGTCGTCAAACAATTGCTAAGCGTTTGCTTGAAGTAAAACAATCAACAGCAATGTTGACTACATTCAATGAAATTGATATGTCGAAAATGATGGAACTTCGTTCACGCAAAAAAGACCAGTTCTTCGAGCAAAACGATGTACGTCTAGGCTTCATGTCATTCTTCACGAAAGCAGTCGTTGCAGCATTGAAGAAATATCCATATGTTAACGCTGAAATTGATGGCGATGAAATCCTATTGAAGAACTACTTCGATATCGGTATTGCAGTATCTACTGACGGCGGACTAGTTGTTCCAAACGTAGTAGACGCAGACCGTAAGAGCTTTGCTGAAATCGAAGCATCTATCGGAGAACTTGCGAAAAAAGCTCGCGACAACAAATTGACAATGGCTGATATGACAGGCGGTTCATTCACCATTACAAACGGTGGGGTATTCGGTTCACTATTGTCTACTCCAATCCTTAACGGTACACAAGTAGGAATCTTAGGTATGCATACAATTCAGAAGCGTCCAGTAGCTGTTGGTGACAATATCGAAATTCGCCCGATGATGTATGTTGCACTTTCTTATGATCACCGTGTAATTGATGGAAAAGATTCAGTAGGATTCTTGAAGATGGTTAAAGAGTTGCTTGAAAACCCTGAAGACCTTCTACTAGGTTCTTAATTAACTCAAATCAAGCGACCCGCTAATCAGCGGGTCGTTTTTATTTAAGGAAGGAGAGATTGTATGTCATTTTTACAATGGTTGGATGAACCTTCGTTGAAGACAGTGACGTGTACGCATACCGATGCAGCGAAGTATTTGGTTAGTAATATGCTGACGGTAGGGAAGTCGTATGAAGTAAAGAACGAGACAGAAGAATTTATCTTTGTAGTAGATAATTCTGGCAAGGTCGGCGGGTATTATAAGACGTATTTTGAGTGATTGATTGGTGAATAGATAGTAGAGATTTTTGAGACGATTCTTAATTGAATCGTCTTTTTTATGTGTGAGATGGGTAGGGCGGGAAGTGTTGTAGTTTGAAGTTTTAAACGTGATTAACTTGTGAGGGCGGCAATGCGGGTTTCGCTCATTCATTCGTCTAAGCGCTCATAGTTCAAGCGTATTCGCTCTATAGTCACTGCCAACCGCTCTATCAAGTGCCGTACCCGCTCATACGATAACCCCAAGCGCTCTATCGTAGACTGTAACCGCTCAATGCCCGCAACCGCTCTATCGGTCTAGACCGATATACTGAACTTACACAACACAAAACCGTCTCTCTTACGAGGGACGGTTTTGTGACTCTTCATATACAGCGAGTAAACGTGTTTTGAGGTCTTGTTCCATTTTAGCGATCTCGGTCTCAGCAGCTTTGCGTTTCGCGCGGCCATCCGCTTGGATCAGCAAAGTTTCTTCGATCGTCTGAATCAAGTTCTCCTGTGTTGTCTTCAATGTATCGATTTCAATAATACCTTTTTCGTTCTCTTTTGCGGTTTCAATACTATTCACTTTCAACATTTCGGAGTTACGAAGCAACAAGTCGTTCGTAGTCTTAGTGACAAGCTTCTGTGACTCCACAGCCTTTTGTTGACGGTTTAGCGTCAAAGCAATTGCAATCTGGTTCTTCCATAGGGGAATCGCCGTCATAATGGATGCCTGAATCTTCTCCGCCAACGTTTGGTTCGTTTGCTGGATCATGCGGATCTGTGGAGCACTTTGAATCGTGATTTGACGGGATAGTTGCAAGTCGTATAGGCGTTTTTCTAAACGATCAACAAATTGCGCCATATCGTTGACTTCTTGGACCATCATTTGATCGTCTGACTGCTGTGCTTTTTTATGCAGTTCAGGAATGATTGTACTATTGATTTCATCGATCTTTAATTCCGCAGCTGCGATGTAAACGTTCAGTGCTTGGAAGTAGGTTTTATTTTGTTCATACAAATTATCTAGCATGCGGACGTCATCCATTAAACCGCGCTTGGAGTGTTCTAGTTGAACGCTTATTTTATCGACTTGTGTGCCGAGTTTTTCGTATTTAGTCATAATTTCTTTAATCGGGCGAGTCGCCTTGTTAAATAAACGACTAAGACCTGATTTCTTTTTATCCGATAAATCGTCTGTATCAATTTCGGATAGTTTAGCCATTAATTCATTCAGTACCTCACCGACAGGGCCGATGTCTTTGCTTTGTACATGATCAAGCATTTTGTGCGAGAAGTTGGATAGTTCATTTTGCGCATTAGCACCGTAAGAAATGACAGCTTCGTAATTACCAACAGGAATTTGTGAAGCCAATTGTCTTGCTTTGTCTTGTTCTTCAGGTGTTAATCGGTCGATCAATTTAGCGGGTGCTGCTGTGTCTGCCAGCGAATTTTCCATCTCTTTCGGAAGCAAGCTAGCATCCATATCAAATGGATTATCGAGTAGGTCATCCATTGATTTTTCTTGTAGTACGTTTTTATCTGTCATTAGAGTGTTCTCCTTTCGATTCAAGCAACGGTTTGTCTCTCTTGAGTGTAATATCGACGTAATCAATTTCCATACGGAGCTGTTCCAAATCAGTTGATACGGCGTTACGTAGATCTCGTTCCATTTCGAGGCTCAAATCGGATAATGTTTCGCGTGTATGTTGTAACGCGACTTTGATATCTTGGTCTTTTAATGGTTGATTAACGAGTAGGCTGTACTTTGATGTTAATTCAACGACAGAATCAAGATGAGCATAGAAAAAGCTTTCGACTTGATAGAACTTTCTTGGATTGGACTGGACGATCTTAATGATGCGTCGAGCCATCGAAGACATATCGTATACTTGTCTGAATGCCTGTATTGAACGAACTTGTCCGTACATACTTCCGAGTTGTTTTAGCTTCCGTTTAGATTCATTTACTTGTTGTTCAATATGTTTATATTCAGAGCGCGCCATTCCGATTTTTTTTAGTGTGGAGCGTAACTGCAGTTCTTTAATTCCTACGTTGCCTCCTGCATACAGTGCGATCCCGATCGCGGAGCTTATGAAAAAGTTCATGCTTGTACCGCCTATTAGGAGAGCCCATGTCAGGAAACTAGTCGGAGCCATAATTACATGTCGTGTGAAGAAGTTTTTTATATTATTCATGATGGTTCAGGCCGCCTTCCATTCTGACTCTATATAATACTTACGGATTAACAGCGAAAAGGTTTCATTTATCGTGTAGATAGTAAGGTTACTGGAGCCTATATCAATTATAGCCCAAAACAGCCGAAAACTCATATATTACGCCACATGAATCAATTTACTTTGATAAGCGAGTTGAATTTGCTAGAATGAATATCATTCCTGCATAGCGAAAGATAAAGGGGTGCTTACTGAATGTATGAAGTGGTATACATGAAGGCGGACTTTGAGCCGTGGTGGATGTTTGAAGAGTGGAGAGACTACTCTGTTTCATCCAAAACATTTACGAATATAATCGACACAGAATCATATATTAAAGAAGTGATTGGGAAGATGGAACCGTATTTCGAGCATTATGAAGTTCGTAAAGGCTGCTTCCATGCATTTTGGTCGACTTCCGAAAAACACTATTGCGAAGGTTGTGAGGGAGATTTGCAATTGTATCACGGCATCATTGTGTTAGTAGACGGAGAACCAAACATATCGTAAGAACATTCTGTAAAAATGTATTTATTCAATTGACAAAGAAGCCCAGTATGTTATACTAGACGTAAGTAAATCAATCGAACGACCGTATGCTAAGAGATTCACCTATTACAAAAGGGATCGGCGACGTCGGCAACTTTTGTAATACGTGAATTTTTTTGTATGTTAAGGTTCGTGTATTAAAGTATTTATATTTTTTTGGAGGTAATCGAATGAAACAAGGTACAGTGAAATGGTTTAACTCAGAAAAGGGCTTCGGTTTTATCGAAGTTGACGGAGAAGAAGATATCTTTGTACACTTCTCAGCAATCCAAGGCGAAGGATTCAAATCTCTTGACGAAGGTCAGCAGGTTGAATTTGAAGTAGTCGAAGGTAACCGTGGTCTACAAGCAGCTAACGTTGTTAAAATCTAAACCACTTAAAAAGGCGCCTATTGTGGCGCCTTTTTGTTTGCAAAAAATCAAGGTTGTGTCACTGTTTCTAGGCTAGACGTGACAACGAATTCTTCTTCGCCTTCCATCGACATCACGGATTCACGTTTTACTTCTCCGAAATCCTTCACGAGATAGATCCTGTTCACAAAGTCATTTCCGGCCTGCTCAATTACGACGGCATCTTCAAATTGCTGATAAGGCGTTTCCACTGAGGCATTCATCTCCACAATCTTCCAGTCATCAAATGTTGTCCCTACTTCGATAGGACCTTTCAAATACGTCCGGACCGGATTCATGGACTCTAGCTCAGCTGCCGTTGGAACTCCAGCATCCAATTCGATATGTTCCTCCTGCAATACTTGAATTTCATCTCCATCCACTTTAAATACTTTTTGAACGAATGCACCACCGTTGTTTTCGTGTATCACGACATAATCTTGTGCAGGTCGTGCAACAGTGATGTCTAGCTCAGCAAATTCATTACCGACACCTTTATAATGCGCGCTGGAGCCGTCAGGAAGAAAGTAATCCAAGAGAGATACGTCGGTTAAATTGGCATCCTCGTTCCCATTTTGCTGTTCTGACTTGTCAGTGTCCGTTCCTTTTTGATTTGTCTCCGAAGAGTCTGTCTTACCATCCATTGACGTAGTAGGCTTGTTTGAGCATCCAGCGAGCACGAGAAGCAGTGCAGCCATTAGAAACCATAGATTGCGTTTCATAATGAAAAACCTCCTTTTACTTTGTGTTATTCCCTTCATAGTGGAATCTATTCGTAGACAATTTAATTTTTGTGGTGGGACACTTAAAATATTCTTTGCATTTCATTCGACAAATGAATTCTAGCAAGAACATTTAATTTTATAAATATTTTTGAAGATAGAAATAGAGAAATCGAATCTTAAAGTATAGGGCTAATATACTAACCTCCAAATTAATCCATCTATGAATATATTATATAGTTCTAACAAAACCTGGTTCCAAATAATCCCTATATGCTATAATAATACTCGCATCTCATTATTTGGTATACTATACATAACGCACGTACAGCAATCAAGGAGGGAAAGAGCAATGAAGAGTACTTTCGTCATTCGTCAAAGAGCTTTTTTGAAGCTCTACATGCTCAACAAGGCAGAAGAAGGGAACTTGTATGGTTTACAGATGTTAGATGACCTTCAAGATCATTTTAGGGACCTAGGTTATCGTCCAACTAAGTCTGAAGTATACAAGTCTCTCCATGATTTACTTAACGATGGATTAATCGTCAGACATCCAATCCATAAGCAAGGGACGGAGATGCAGACGCTTTACATCTACCGCATTGGGGACAAGGAGAAAGTGAAAGCTTATAAAGATACTATAAAGTTCGAGATTGATCGATCTATCTCATTACTAAAGAGAGCACTGCAAGACAATTATTCGCAAAAGAGACAATAACCTGTGAAGTCGTGATGGCTAATGTTTTAGCAATTCAAGATTATGTCGCAAGCAAATCGACGGTTTCTATACATCATGTAAATTTATCATGTATTCGTATAAGTGCAAAAAACTCCCCTAGAAGTTTTACCTTCTAGGGGAGTCACTATATCCACTACCTATTAAGCTTTCTGACCTTTCCATTCCAAATACTCATCATATGTCATCATCTTATCAAAGATTGTTCCATCATCATTGATTTCGATTACACGATTAGCAATTGTCTGGATGAACTGATGGTCATGAGATGTGAAGATCATAGCGCCCTTAAACGCGATCAACCCATTGTTAAGTGCTTGGATAGATTCCAAGTCCAAGTGGTTTGTTGGCTCGTCTAGAAGAAGAACGTTTGCGCTTGTCAGCATCATTTTCGATAACATACAGCGAACTTTTTCTCCACCTGATAAGACGTTCGGCTTTTTCTTTACTTCTTCACCTGAGAATAGCATACGTCCGAGGAATCCACGCAAGAATGTTTCCGTTTCATCTTCAGGAGAGTATTGACGAAGCCATTCAACTAACGTCGGCTCGGACCCTTCGAAATACTTTGAGTTATCCATAGGGAAGTAGGCACGAGTTGTCGTCACGCCCCATTTGATTACTCCTGTATCCGGCTCTGTTTCTTCAGCTAACATATCGAGTAAAGCAGATTTTGCAAGTGGGTTACCGATCAATACGACTTTATCTTCTTTATTGAGTGTAAAGGTCGCATCTTTAATAAATGTTTTGCCATCCACCGTTTTTGTGACATCTTTGATCGTCAAGACATCGTTACCAATTTCGCGTCCGATTGTAAAGTTAACGAATGGATAACGGCGTGAAGAAGGCTTGATATCATCCAACTCAATTTTATCCAATGTCTTTTTACGAGACGTTGCTTGTTTGGATTTCGATGCGTTAGCACTGAAACGCGCGATAAACGCTTGTAGTTCTTTTACTTTTTCTTCTTTTTTCTTGTTTGATTCTTGTGACAGTTTCAAAGCTAATTGACTTGATTCATACCAGAAGTCATAGTTACCCGCGTAGATCTGGATTTTACCAAAGTCAAGATCGGCGATGTGTGTACATACTTTATTCAAGAAATGACGGTCGTGGGAAACGACTACGACAGTGTTTTCAAAGTTGATCAAGAATTCTTCAAGCCACTGGATTGCTTTGAGATCCAAGTTGTTTGTCGGCTCATCTAGTAGTAGTACGTCAGGTTTGCCGAACAAAGCTTGTGCAAGCAATACTTTTACTTTGCTTGAACCGTCAAGCTCTGCCATCGTCGCGTGATGCATACTTTCAGGAACACCAAGACCTTGAAGAAGTACAGAAGCTTCAGATTCCGCTTCCCATCCGTTCATTTCTGCGAATTCACCTTCGAGTTCAGCTGCACGCATGCCGTCTTCATCAGAGAAGTCTTCTTTCATATAAATCGCGTCTTTTTCTTTCATGACTTCATATAGCTCTTTATGACCCATGATGACTAGATCCATCACTACGAACTCTTCGTACTCGAAGTGGTTCTGCTTCAGGACAGCTAAACGCTCATCTTTCCCGAGAATCACATGACCTGTTTGGGGTTCAAGTTCACCTGATACAATTTTTACAAATGTTGATTTACCAGCGCCGTTCGCTCCAATTAATCCATAGCAATTGCCTGGATTGAACTGTATATTGACATCTTCGAATAGCTTGCGATCGCCGAAGCGAAGACTTAAATTACTAACTGCTAACATAAATAATATCCTCCTAATTTCACAATGTTCCTAGTATACATTAAAATTACGTGAAATGGAATGTTTGAACTAGTACTGTTTACAAATTCGTTTTACGATATAATGACGGTAGATGTTCTATACGTATCCTATACAAAAGGAGTCTTTGGATTGCGCTCAAAAACTAGTCAAGGTCTATTATTATTTGCGATCTTTATAGTCGCACTCAACTTACGGCCGGCAATTACGTCCATCGGGCCGATGCTAAACATCATCCGTGATGATTTGTTGTTGTCGAACACTCAAGTAAGTCTACTGACTGTTATTCCGGTTATCTGCATGGGCGTCTTCGCGATGCTAGCACCGATACTGAATAAAGCAATCGGCTTGAATAAAACGATGTACTGGATGTTGCTGATACTCGCTGTAGCAACCGGCATGCGTTATTCTGTCACTTCGTTCAGTGTTTTATTACTGACAGCTTTCAGTGCAGGTGTGGCCATTGCTGTCATTGGTCCGCTATTATCCGCACTGATCAAACAATACTTCCCTATGCATGTTGCTGTAGTCGTCGGAATTTATTCATTCGGCATGGGCATGGGGGCGACGCTGAGTACAGGATTGACAGGTGTCTTATATGAGAAATCCTCCTCCTATTCATTCGCGCTCGCTGTTTGGGCCGTCATTGCAATTCTTGGCATTATTGCGTGGGCAGTTACGGCTGCACATCCGATTGAAGTGAAGCAAATAACAGGGCTACCCGCGCAAAAAGGGAAGAACCCTTGGCGCAGTAAACAAGCATGGAGCTTCCTAATCTTCTTTGGTTTACAGACCGCATTATTCTTTTCCGTATTGACGTATCTCGTTCCTATTGCGGTATCGAACGGCATGACGCTTCTACAAGGTGGGACATTGCTAAGTGGAATGACAATCGTACAAATTTTTATGAATATCGGCTTTCCTATTGTTTTACAGAAGTTTGCTAGCAGAACGCCGGCACTTGTCGTAATTCTTGCACTCGGTATTGTCTCGATTGGGTTACTGTGGACAGCTGATCCATTGTGGTTTGCCATTGGAGTTCTCGTCATGGGGATTCCGCTCGGTGGATTATTCCCGATTTGCTTGTTGATGCCGATGGACGCGACGGATACTGCCGAAGAAACGAATTCATGGACTGCGATGATGCAGACAGGTGGTTTCATCATCGGAGGGATTTTGCCGCTACTGATCGCTTCCTTATATGACTATACTGAAAATCATTACGTGACATTGTTCGTATTTCTTGTTTTATTTGTGGCTATGCTAGTGCTAGCGTTGCAAATAGGTCGGTCCGCCAAGCAAAGCTCGTAACTGGACGCAACCCCTTGTGAACAGAAACGTCCTGATTAACAGGATACACATGGATAATGGAGGAATGAATGCTACATGGACGAACACTTCGACGAACAACAGCCACATCGCAGAAAAAAGAAGCGTAAATTACGTGTTGGCAGAGTTTTTATGACCCTACTGTTGCTTTTCACGGTAACGATCTCAGCGTATAGTTACTTTCAATATAAACAAGGTAAGGCTATGACGGCAGGCAGTAAGATTAATCCAGGAGAGTTTCAAGGCGATTTGCTGAGTCCGCAAGATCCGACGACGGAAAATTATTTATTGCTTGGCATCGACAATGATGGCACTGGAAAATATCGCACCGATACGATGATGGTGCTGTCTTGGGATCAAACCGCTGGTACTGCGCATTTAATTTCATTCATGCGGGATATTTACGCACAAATTCCAGGGTACCAGTCGTACAAGCTTAATACCGCGTACTACTTAGGCGGAGTCCAAACGGCGAAAGAAACGATTTCGGGGATGTTTAATATCCCGATTCATCACTACGCAGTCGTCGATTTTAATAATTTCGAGTCGATCATGGATATTGCGTTTCCGAAAGGCCTCGAAATGAATGTAAAGAATGAAATGTCTGAGAAAATCGGTGTTACGCTAAAACCGGGCGTACAGCGGTTGAACGGTAAAGAGTTACTCGGTTATGCACGATTCCGCGCAGACGATGAAGGCGACTTCGGTCGGGTCAACCGCCAGCAGGAAGTAATTCAAGCAGTAAAGGACGAGCTATTAAGCGTGTCCACTGTTTTGCAAGCACCGAAAGTAGCCGGCGCACTCGATAACTTCATTGAAACGGATCTCACTACGAAAGACGAGCTAACAAAAGTGCTGACAGTTATCGCAAAACGTAAACTGGATCTGCAGACATTACGTATTCCAGTTGAGGGCAGTTACTCCTTTACTTCATACAGCCATGCAGGATCTGTAATCGATATTGATTTAGATAAAAACAGAGAAGCGATCCGTTCATTTTTAGCAACACCCTAACGGATCGAATAAAGGGGGAGTGAGACGTTGAGGCAGCCACCAAAAAGGCCTTCTTTACGAGATTTCTGGTCTATTCCTTCAACATCACCAATTGTCGGATTTCTCGGTGGTCAATCTACATTGTTTGTACTGCTTTGTTTATTGTTCATTGGATTGATCATCTTGGTATTCACTCAAGTTTCATTTATTTTCTATCCGATTCAAGTATTTTTCTCGACTGTCGTTTTGCCTGTAGTACTTGCGACCATTTTATACTACTTAATGCGTCCGATTCTTCGGTTTTTAGAAGAGCGTTTACGCATACCACGCGTTTATGGGATTTTGATCCTTTTACTGGCAACTGCTGGGTTACTAACATTAGTCATTTTCTTAGTGTTACCGTTCCTGCGTTTGCAGTCGATCAATTTATTCGATGAATTTCCTCAGTACTTTAAACAGTTGATTTTGGACATGGATAATTTTTTCAAGAACTCCATTTTTGCTCCGATTTATCAAGGATTCAACTTTAACGTCAATACGTTCCTTGACTCCGGTTTTGAAAGCATCGGCAAATTCTTCACGGAGACAATAGGTGGTATCGCATCAGGCTTGACGTCATTCGTTTCCGCGCTTACTGGAATTATCTTGAGCATTGTCACCGTGCCGCTCATTCTGTTTTATTTACTGAAAGACGGTGAGAAGTTACCACAAACGATTTTGCGTATGTTGCCGCCACGTTTACGTGACGATGCAGCGATCATCTTCCGCGATGCGGATAGACAAATCAGTGCGTATATTCAAGGTCAGATTTTAGTTGCGATTGCGATTGGGATCATGGTATCAATTGGCTTCCTGATTATTAAAATGAAGTATGCATTGCTGCTCGGAGTACTTGCGATGTTCACGAGTATCGTGCCGTATCTCGGGCCGGTGATTGCGATCACGCCAGCGGCTATTATTGCAATGGTCACGTCACCATTCATGCTCGTGAAGCTGGCGATTGTGTGGACGATTGTGCAAGTGATCGAAGGGAAATTTATTTCGCCTCAAATCATGGGGAAGTCGCTGCATATCCACCCAATCACGATTATCTTTGTTTTACTGACAGCCGGCTCGCTGTTCGGAGTCGCTGGAGTGATTCTCGGGATTCCCGCGTATGCGCTGCTGAAAGTGGTGGCGACTCATGTATTTTATTTGTTCACGATGCGATATAATCGCTTTGAGACGCAAGAAGAGATGTATTATGAGACAGATTCGCTTGAAGAGTATTATGAGAATGATAGAGAGTAACCCGCCTTTTACTTGGTGGGTTACTTTTTTGTTGAAGTGTTTGGTGAGTGTGGATAGGCGAAGTGCTGAGGCTAATGAGCGGATCCAGGTGTTGATAGAGCGCTTGATGAAATGTATGAGCGGTTACGGACCGTGATAGAGCGGTTGGCGATGGCCATAGAGCGGTTACGCATGAACTATGAGCGCGTAGACGAATTAATGAGCGAAACCCTCGCTAAACCTCACTAGTTACATAAAATCGATCAACTACGCCTACACCGTTTCATACAAAATAGTCCCAGTTTTCGTTAAGTCATAGCCACCTACCGCAGCTAATTGCTCTTTGAACGAAGCGGAGTTCAGTGTCTCTACTATGAGTTCGCGCAGCTTTTCATTTTCAGGCGTTTTAATCAGCACTAAATCGTACTGTTCCTGAATTAATGGAATGAAGTCCACATCGATCAATCGGGCGGTTTTTTCGATTCCGACGCCTACATCTGCGTAACCGGAAGCAATGCGGGTTGCTACGGCCATGTGATTCAACTCCTCGTCGTCATAGCCTGTAATGGAAGGGGCTGTGATTTCTGCGAGTTGTAGTTGCTCATCCAGCAAAACACGAGCTCCTGAGCCTTTCTCGCGGTTCACAAGACGGATACCTGGTTGTCCCAGGTCTGACCAGTTCTGTAGTTGCTTAGGATTATTCTTTTGTGCATATAATCCCGCTTTTCTACCTAGCAAGTGGATGACCATATAAGAGCGCCCGGTAAGTAACCGTTTAATATATGGCAAATTATATTCACCGGTTTGTCCGTCAAATAAATGCGTACTGACGATGTCGGCTTGTCCTTGATACATCTTGATCAAGCTATTCAAGCTGCCGGAGAATGATCGCAACGGTCGATAGAGTCCCGATTCTTCTATATGACTAGCTACGATGTCCAGACTCAAATCTTGCCCACTGATGATGACTTGGCTGTCTGTAACCGTTTCTGCAGCAGCGACTTGTGAAATCACTGAAGTCATGGGCGCCGTTGCCGATTCGCCGCCGCTTTTCAGTCGTTCTTTGTATGCTGTCAAATCTACGGCATCGACACGCATTTGACGTCCCACGCGATAGGCTCGGATTTCTCCTTTTTTAATAATGTCATACACTGTTAATTTCGACACTTTCAACAATTGAGCGATTTCATCGGTCGTATAGGAGATATCATTTTCTAGATTTGTCATGTCTCAACCCTCCACAAATAGTACATCTATCTTCTAACATATCATCCATAATTGCAAAATTGACAAGCTTTATAAAGCATAATATGATGATTCTAGATCTAACTAGTTATGTTTAGATATATCTAGTTATAAGTAATAGGGAAGTAGGGGTACTACATAATGAAACGATTTTCATTTTTCACTCTGTTCATTTCACTAGCCGTTTTGCTGGTAGGATGTTCTGATACGAATGAAACGGAGAAATCAGGCGCAATAGATTCAGAGAAACCTGAAGCTGAATTATTAATTTCTGCTGCGGCCAGTTTGACGGATGCATTGGAAGAGTTAAAAGGGCCATTTGAAGAAGCGCATGAAGGCATTACTGTGACCTACAACTTCGGCAGCTCGGGGAAATTGGCAACGACTATTGAAAACGGCGCACCGTCTGACCTATTCTTGTCTGCCAGTTCAAAAGATATGAATGATATGGAAGATAAAGGGTTACTCGTCAAGGAGTCAAGAAAAGATTTTACTGAAAACGCACTCGTATTAATTACACATAAAGATTCCAATCGTACGATTTCCTCATTTGAAGACATAGATCCAGCAGCACTCGATCATTTAGCAGTTGGTGAACCGGAATCGGTGCCAGTTGGTCGCTATACGAAAGAGACACTTGAAAGCTTGGATCTCTGGGAGTCTTTGCAAGATAAATTAGTTCTCGGCTCAGACGTACGTCAAGTACTGACACATGTGGAAATGGGTAACGCAGATTACGGTGTCGTGTATTCAAGTGATGCATTCATTTCGGATGATGTAAAAGTCTTAGCAGAAGCAGATTCAGTTTGGCATGAACCGATCGTGTACCCGGGCGCTGTCGTGGCTGAATCTAAGCATCAGGATGCCGCACAGCAATTCCTTAACTTTTTGACTGGTGAGGAAGGAAAAGAAACGCTGGAGAAGTTTGGATTTAAGTAAAGGAAGGGGGAGAAAGCTTGCTGGATATGGATTATTCACCTCTATTATTATCTCTGAAAGTAGCTGCTATCTCCACTTTCTTTGTTTTTGTAGCTGGTGTGTTCATTGCGTACTTACTTGCGAAGCGTGATTTTTTCGGAAAAAGCATATTGGAAGCATTGTTTTTATTGCCTCTCGTGTTACCACCGACCGTCGTCGGCTTCGGTTTGCTCATTTTATTCGGTAAAAAGGGCTGGATCGGCAGTTGGTTACTCGAATGGTTCGATTTCCAAATCGTCTTTACGTGGATTGGCGCTGTTATTGCTTCGATTGTTGTGTCATTTCCTTTAATGTATCAAAGCGCAGCGGCAGCATTTGAAAGTCTCGATGAACGATTATCAAATGCTGCCCGTACGATGGGCGCTTCCGAATGGCGCGTATTTTGGTCAGTCGTATTCCCACTCGCTTGGCCTGGATTACTGGCAGGGTTGGTGCTGTCATTCGCAAGAGGTCTTGGAGAATTCGGTGCTACTTTAATGCTTGCAGGGTACATACCGGGTAAAACTGACACGATTCCGATGGCGATTTATTTCGCCGTAGAGTCGGGTCAGATGGAGAAAGCGACGTTTTGGGTAGTTATCATCATTACATTCGGATTTAGTTTGATTTTATGGGTGAACTGGTGGAGCAAACGCAATATTAGGCGTTTTACAAAGTCTTGAGTGTAAGGGGGATTTGACATGCTACATGTGGAAATCAATAAACAACTCGCGCATTATGACATGAACATTCATTTTGAAATGTGCAATGAAATCCTGGTATTAGTCGGCCCATCCGGCTCTGGTAAAACGACGATTTTAAACTATATTGCGGGGCTCGCACAGCCGGATCATGGATTGATTCTTTCGAATGAACATACATTTTTTGAAACCGATGAAAAACCAATGTCTGCTCGCGATCGTCAAATCGGTTATTTATTCCAAGACTATGCATTATTTCCACATATGACGGTCGAGAAGAATATTTGGTTCGGCGTGAAAAAGAATGAGCGAAAAGAAAGTAACAAAATGATTTGGGAGTTACTTCAAGTACTAGGAATTGAGCATTTACTACAGAAGTATCCCCACCAGGTTTCAGGCGGAGAAAAACAGCGTGTAGGATTGGCTAGAGCACTTGCTACCCAACCTTCCGTGTTATTGCTAGATGAACCGTTGTCTGCTCTCGATAAAGAAACGCGGAAACAGTGTCAAGATGAACTCTTACGTTTACATGCCATGTGGAAAATTCCGTTCATTATTGTAACTCATGATCTTGACGAAGCAGAACGCTTGGGTGACCGTATTATTTATCTTGATCAAGGACAAATAACGGATGAAAAGTGGCGAAAATATGAAGTTTCAATGTATTAAAACGTACAAATTAAAACGTACAAAGCTCCGATTTCATATCAGAGCCTTTTTTTATTTTGTGTAATCGAAGTAGAACAGCTATAATTCATAGTAACCGACTAATATAAAAATGGGTTTACTAGTAGATAGGAGTTAATATCATGGGCAAGCAACTGAATGATCGGAAAGCACAGCATATTCAAATCGTGTTGGAAGAACATGTGACTGGAAATGCGATTACGACAGGTTTGGAGCAGTATGAATTTCTGCATAATGCATTACCTGAATTATCATTTGATGAAATCAATATAGAGCAAAACTTTCTAAATAAATCATGCAAAACACCTTTTCTAGTAAGTTCAATGACTGGTGGTGCGGATTTTGCGGAAACGATTAATCGGAATCTGGCACTTGCAGCGGAACAAAGAGGCTGGGCACTGGCGTTAGGTTCGACACGCGCTTTAATAGAGAGTAAAGCATTCCGTCCTTCATTTGCATTACGAAAATATGCTCCAACGGCTCCCATTATCGCAAATTTAGGTGCGGTGCAGTTGAATTATGGTTTTTCTGCAGACGAATGTCGTCAAATTATCGATTATACCGATGCAGATGCATTCGTTTTGCACGTAAATGTATTACAGGAAGTCATTCAGCCTGAAGGTAATACGAATTTCAATAATTTAATATGTAAAATCGAGAAATTATGCAATGAATTATCGGTTCCTGTCGGTATTAAAGAAGTTGGATGGGGAATAGATGGCCAAACTGCTAAGAAGCTCTTAGATATCGGTGTGTCATTCATTGATGTAGCTGGTGCAGGGGGAACATCTTGGAGTCAAGTAGAGAAATACCGTACGACGCCGATTAAACAGCAAGCAGCTGTAGCATTTAGCGAATGGGGAATTCGAACGTCAGATTCACTACAGCTAGTTAAACCTCATATGAACGATAAGTTATTAGTAGCAAGTGGTGGACTTCATACAGGTGTCGACGCTGCAAAATGTCTCGCCCTAGGTGCAGATTTTGTCGGTTTTGGTCGAGCGATTTTAGAAGAAGCAACTATATCAGCTGAAAACGTTTCCCAAACAATGGAAGTTCGCGAACTAGAATTACGCATGGCGATGTTTGCAACAGGCTCTGCGAATATCCAGGCGTTACAACAAACGGATCGATTACAAAAGATTAACTCGTGAATGTACTATTTGCGAGTTTTTCATATCTAAGGAGGAAAAAACAATGTGGAAATTAGTGAACGGAAAAATGATTCAAACTACAGATGAAACACGGATTAAATTCCGCACGAATATCAGTCAAGAAATTTTACAGCAATTAGAAAAATTATCTGAAGAACATGATACATATAGCAATTATTTATTAGAAAATGGATTGTGGAACGTTTTAGCTGCGGGTGTTATTGAGTACGATAAGAATTTACGTCCAACAGATCGAATCCAGTACAAAACGACATACGATAAAGAATTATTGGAATCCGTTAAACAGCTAGCAAAAGATCATAAGCTATTCATTAACGATGTCATTGAGTACAGTGTAGGATATATCGACTTTGAACATATCAAAACTAAAGATCATAAGAACCGCTTAGAAAGTTAGCGCGAGAAGGATACATGGAGAGTAGAATATGTATAGATCGTAGAACGCCCCGAACATAATATAAATTATAGGAAGTTATGTATCACTTATAAGTATACTTGCGATAGTGAGATATCAGCGCTTTTTTA
Source organism: Sporosarcina sp. P12(2017) (assembly GCF_002743035.1). NCBI lineage: Bacteria > Bacillati > Bacillota > Bacilli > Caryophanales > Caryophanaceae > Sporosarcina > Sporosarcina sp. P12(2017). The sequence continues at coordinate 59,617 of NZ_PDYL01000013.1, read as the reverse complement.
GATGAATTAAGCGCTCGATTTATTATAATTGCTTAACAAGTTAACTTCAAGCTTTACGATGTTTCTGTATTATTTATGTGTTTGTCATTAATTTTCTTCGGCAAACACTATTTATTGTTTTGTTCCTGCTTTGCATTTTATATGCCGTTTTACTATCTTGCTTGATGATCAATCATACTAGCTTAACTCGACCAGTCATTTATAAGCACTCTTTAACGTAATGCTTAATCCATCAACCTATCACTTTTATAGGCTTTTGACATGTAAAGTCATCGTCATATACTTTCCATCCGATTATCCTATCGACAAAAATCTGACGGCCCCTTCTCTTCCAGTTAATTGATGGGCTTTCTCAATAATCTGCTTAATCTCCTTGTTTATGTATTCGAAGATCTCGTCCTTGATTATTTTACGTGCGATAGTCGATGTTTGTTAGATAATATGGCGCGTGGAACACTGTATAAACAAGGATTATTTGGAACCATGTTCACTAAGAATACATACTACGTTTAGCCTTACTTATGAATATAAACCCTGCCTAGTATATCACTTGTATAGCGCTTGTATGTTCGTGCTTTGTTTTTGTTTATATATTTACTGATCTTTTATCTTCAAATAACGTTTTATAAATTGATAAGCAAAACCGGCTTAAATACACCTTGCCAGCGTTGCTCAGCAAACCGATTATTCGTTTACAGAAATTCCGCCTGCACATTGAATACATAGAATCACGACATTTAAGTACATTCTCCTACCTATCAACCGAGCTCTATGCATGATATTACTGTTGCTCTCCAGGATCTCCCTTCCTTGATTGCTGTACGTGCGATATTTATAGTGTGCTAATTTACATGATGTGAATAATAGTATATTGAGGAGGATTATTTGGAACCAGGTTTCTTAAGAATTTAACGCTCTCTACTTATTATTTTTGTCGATAAAAGAAAGCAAAGCTCGACAAAAAATGAGCTTTGCTTAGTATACCACTAGTATAGCGTCTGTATGTTCGGTTTCTTAAAAATCAAAATTGGTAATTGTGTCAAGGTGACACAATTACATTTTACCGGCTTAATTTAACCAATCTTTCATCTTTTTATAGATGGTTTGTGAAGGTAACGCTCCACCTCGTTCGATATTGCTTATATAAGATGTTGAAATTTTCAATTCTTCGGATACTTGTTTCAGTGTCAAACCACGATTAACGCGACTTTCCTTAAAATCACTACCAATATTCTTACAGACCTCTTCTTTTGTTTGTACTAAGGAAAAATTGGTTGGTGCTTTGATTGACTTTTTTCTCTCGATCGGCTGATAATAGCTAACAATCTCGTCAGGCGGCGCGATGATGATCGTAGCATTCAGCCAGAGGCGCAGCCAACCTTTCTTCGACATGCTATCTTCGTCCCATTGATTGTATTGCCAAAATGTTATTACGCCTTCTTCCTCCAATAGGTCTAGGGCTTTTTCCAATCGTTCCCGAATACGTGAAGGTGCTTGTGAATCTATTTGTATACCGATTTTTTCGAGTAATGTACTGATTTTATGCGGCTGCAAGTAGCTTGCTTTTCGTGCTTGAGTACGCCAACGCCAGCTTACATAACGGATGAGTTTTTTCTCCCATTTCCGTTGATACGGATTGAATTCGATCGCTTGATTCGGTAATAACTTTACTTGTCTGGCAGTGCCTTGCAAGAAAGAATCAAAAACTTCCCCAATCGTTACATATAGACGCTCGGGTAATGACTCTTCATTTAATTCGCACAGACTACCGTCTTCATTCGTAAAAATGAACGCACGCCCTTGCATCTTCTTGTTGACAGGTTTACCTTGTTCATATACTAAGACAGTTTCGAGTTCCATCCATAGTGATCGTATTATAGAAAGCGCTTTCACCACATGGATGCGTTGTTCTTTTTCATAGCCACCGCGCCTACCTGTTCCTCCTAGTTTTGTCTTCAGTCCACGGATTGTAAGCAGATCATCGAAGCGGATTTCTACGCGGTCACCTACCTGCCCTAATTGCGTCAAATACATATGGCATAGGGAATCTAGTACGTCCACATCGACTTCTGATAACGTCTTCGCATCGTTATGCAGTTGATTCATACGACTTGCTGTCCGATCCTCTTCACGCGGAAGTAGCTGCAAAGAACCTGTCAGCGTCGTACTACGTATCGTCGCCTGTGGCCATTGATCTGGCTCACAAGTGAATTTTTGGTTGGAAATGGCTTCTGTGATGAATTGATAAATGGCGTTGCTCATCACTATGAGATTATTAGTTTTTACTGTGGATTCAATCGGTTGATGCTCGGATAACCGATTGTTCACGCCGAGTAATTCATTAATTTGCTTCATTGAATCTTTTTCTAACTCGAAAACCGCAAGTGTTTCAGATACCATTTGCTCTATATAGACATTGACGTCTGTTGTGAATGTATTTAGGAAACTATCGTTAGAAGCAAAGCTCGTATTTATTCTTTCAAGAAATAACTTGTTCAACTCTTCATTAGATAGTGAATCTAGTGTGTTGTAGCCGTGAATTTTAATCATTTCATTCACGGTATGATTGATTAAATATGTTTTGTACCACGAACTAAATACACTCCATGATTCCTCATCATTTAGCCAAGCGGTTGTATTCAGCATCTTTGCGTATTTATTGTATAATTTATTTATTATTTCCCATTTGAGAGTAGGCTTATTTTCAAGTAATGGTGTGAGATGACTCTCATAAGTACTAAAAAATTTAGCTGTCATGAATTCTGTCACTTTCGCTAACATTTCATATCTGGCCCGCAGACGCAATTTGAAAAATAATTGAAAATTTTCATCGTAGTTGTGCTGTCGGACGATGAACGTCTCGTTTTTCACTCTTGGAAAAATGTGATTCGTTGCTACTTTTTTTCGTACTTTTTCACACGGAAAATTGATTAAGTAGTTATAGTCAAAAAAGTTAGGTTGTGGATCATAGATGACGATTACTTGGAAGTGGTCAATTTTATTGGCAATATTTTGATGGTGGATTAATTCATAGTGCGTAGTATTCAACAGTAAATCGTAATTAATCAAATATAGTCCCCTCCGATAAACCGTAAGTTCAGAATAGTATAACATGGATTTCCAAGTTTCACTATTTACTTTTGTTTCAGTAGAAGTGATATGTAGTAAAAACTAGAACGCAAAAACAGCTTGGAAAGTCCGGTAATCGAACTTTCCAAGCTGTTTTATGAATGGTTAGTAGTTAGGATACTAACGCGCCTTGCAATTTGAGTTCTTCGATGAATAACGGCAGAACTTCGAACAAGTCGCCGACGATGCCGTAATCTGCCATCTTGAAGATATTTGCTTCTTCGTCACTGTTGATCGCGACAATCACTTTGGAGTTCGACATGCCTGCCATATGCTGGATCGCACCGGAAATACCTACCGCGATATAGAGATCGGGCGTAACCACTTTTCCGGTTTGACCGATTTGCAGCGAGTAATCGCAGTAATCTGCATCACAGGCGCCCCTAGAAGCCCCTACAGCGCCACCTAACAAGTCTGCCAGCTCATACAATGCATTGAACCCTTCGGCGCTCTTAACACCGCGTCCGCCCGCAATAACGATTTTCGCTTCAGATAAATCTACACCTTCCGTTTTCTTGCGGATCACTTCTTTAACGATCGTACGCAAGTCTTTGACATCCACTTCTCTTGCTATGATGTCACCCGTTCGGCTAGCGTCAGGTTCCAATGCAGAAATATTATTCGGACGGATCGTGGCGAATAGCAGACCTTCGTCCTTCATCACTTTCTTTTCAAACGCTTTACCGGAGTAAATCGGTCTAGTGAAGATGACTTGATCGTCTTCTTTTTCGATTGCCACCGCATCTGAGATCAATCCAAGTTCCAAGCGGCTTGCGATTTTAGGTGTCACATCTTTACCGACTGACGTATGACCCATGATAATGCCAGATGGGTTCTCGTCTTGCATCACTTCCATAATGACCTGTCCGTAGCCTTCCGATGTATAATTGCTCAAGTTTGCATGTGAAACGGTAATAACACGGTTTGCACCATAGTGAATCATTTCTTCAGCCGGTTGCTGCAAGTCTCCGTCACCGAGAACCAATGCCAGAATTTCTGCGTTTTCGTTTAGTTGTTTTGCCGCTGCAATCGTTTCATAACTTACTTTACGAAGAACCCCTTGCTGCAATTCCCCGATTACTAGTATCTTTTCACTCATAGTAAAACTCCTTTCGTTTTGTAGATTGCTTAGATTACTTTCGCTTCATTGGACAATAAGCCGACCAGTTCTTTGACTTGCTCTCCCGTTTCGCCTACCAAAATGCGTCCTGCTTGCTTTTTAGGTGGTAAGAAAATAGAAATCGTTGCCGTTTTTGCTTCCACATCGTCTTCATCGAGATCTAGATCATCGAGTTCAAGTTGCTCAAGCGGCTTTTTTTTCGCCTTCATGATACCTGGAAGGGACGTGTATCTCGGCTCATTCAGTCCTTGCTGGCATGTTACGAGCACCGGCAAGGATACTTCAATTTTCTCGAGATCCCCTTCGACGTCTTTATCAATTTTCGCCGTACCGTCTTCAATATCCAGCTTGACGATCGTCGTAATGAACGGCATATTTAGGCGCTCTGCAAGACGGGGTCCTACTTGTCCGCTTGCCTCGTCGATTGCCACATTTCCTGCGAGAATCAAATCCACTTCTTTTCCTTCAAAAAATGTCTCGAGAATCTTAGCTGTCGTGAATTGATCCCCTTCATCAAGGTCGTCACTCGTATTGATGAGTACCGCTTCATCCGCACCCATCGCAAGTGCCGTACGCAATTGCTTCTCTGAGTCCTCATCACCAATCGTCACAACCGTTACCGTTCCGCCGTGCTTGTCGCGTTGCTGGATCGCTTCTTCGACTGCGTATTCGTCGTATGGATTAATAATGAACTCCGCACTACTTTCATCTATTTGATTGCCTGACACGGAAATCGCTTCCTCCGTGTCGAATGTTTTTTTCAGTAAGACATAAATATTCATATAAAAGACTCCTCTCTATACTTTGTCGCGCAATTTATTTGATTTCTTCAGTTTGTAACGCTTTCGGCACTACATTGGTATCGACCAAATCGGCTTCACTCGTGTGAATTCCAGGAATCGTTCGAGGAATCAACGGTAAGAATAACAACGCGATGACGATGAAGCCCATAATCACCCAAGATGTATTCACTACTGCCCCAACATTATTACCGCTCGCTGAGAAGATAGAGAAAGCAACAAGTGCTAACGATGCGCCCATTCTCTGTGCAAGGTTTTCAATTACCGTATTCGTAAACGTCACGACATTCATTCGTTCCGTTGAAGCTTTGGATACAACAAGACCTTTAACTACGGGTGTTTGGAAACCTACACCGATACCGACCAGACTCATAGCAATGAACAAATACGTAAACGATGTTGTAAGTGTCACGAAATTTAACATGATGATTCCGGAAGAAAAGACGAGAATTCCCGATCCCATAATCAATCGTGCTGATAGCTTTTTCATAATTCTTCCGCTTAAATAGGCTGCAACCGATGTGCCAAGGAATACGGCCATCTGCAGGAAACCTACCGTTGTAGCGGCTTTTCCTTGTACGTTCTGTACAAAGAATGTTAATAAGTACATCACACCCGAGTAACCAAGGAAAATGAATACAGCAATCGTCGTAGGTACCCAGAAGTTCCGATTCGCAACGTACTCCAAATCGAGCAACGGTGCTTTTTGTTTTTTCTCTACAAAGATCAAGATGATCAACGCAGTGACGAAGACTAGCAGGGATGGAATCCACATTCCAGATTCTATTCCGAAGCTGTTGATGAAGGTTGGAATCGTCAGCAAACCGAGCAATAGAGCGATGACGAAAATCAATCCTAGAACATCCAGCTTCTTACGTGCTTGTACTTTGACGTGTGGAACAAAGGCAAAGAGTGCAATGCCTAAACCACCAAGAATAGCAGTGAATATAAAGCTTGCCTGCCAGTTCGCTGTATCAACAATCATACCGCTGATGACCGGACCAAATACCGCACCGATTGTAATAAACGCCGCAAACGTTCCAATCGCTTTTCCCCGCTGTGTCCCGACCATGAATTTACCAGCATAGGCAATCCCTGATGGTGCAATCGCCGCGCCCGAAATACCTTTAAAGAATAATCCAAGAACGAGCACCCAGAAAGAAAACGAGAAGGCTACGAGCAATGATCCGATGACCATGAAAATACCGCCAATTAGGATGACGATCTTCAATCCGAACGAATCTCCAATCCATCCAAGTAATGGCTGGAATCCTGTTAAACCAACAGCCAGACCCAGTTGCATCCAGACTGCGTATCCCGGCGTCAGATTAAATTCCGCCAGCATATGCGGATATGCGGGAAGATGGGTTGCTAAACTTAACATAATAAAGAATGCTCCGAAACTTATGAATAAAAAACCCCTATTAATCGATTGATCTTTCAATGCCGCTTCATTCATATAGTGGCCTCCCTTTATCGATGGTGTCATAGTTTTTACAAGCTTTATTCATTATGTCAAACCTAGGTGTGGTTTAAAGTGAAGATCTGCAGAAGAAGGTTCGATATGCTTGGTGCAAAACCGAAGCCCTCCCGCCACAGATCAGACGTTACTGGTTGTTTACCGAATATTGATGACACAAGCTTTTTCTAGTGTATAATCCAGAACCGAGTCTGTACCGTAACCGCTCTCTTTAACGCCGCTAAACGGAAGATCTGCACCTACTCTAGCGTACGTATTGACCCAAACATTACCTGCCTGAAGCTTATCAATCATACGATGTGCCAAGCTGAGATTTTGCGTCCATACGCCCGCTGCCAGACCGAAGTTCGTGTCATTGGCAATTTGAACGGCTTCTTCTTCGGTATCGAACGGAATAGCGACCGCCACAGGACCGAAAATTTCTTCACGAGCTAGTTTTGAACTGTTATCGGTTACTTTAACGAGCGTAGGCTGCACCCAATAACCGTCCGCAAATTCTGGTTGCCCCGGTAGAACAACTTCTCCACCGTATTTTCCTCCGAAGACGACTTCATACTCTTCTTTTGATGCCTCATCGATAAACCCGCATACCGACTGAAATTGCGCTTCATTCGCGATAGGCCCCATGGTGTTGCTCGTATCCAGAGTATCACCGTGCTTTACGAATTCATTGTCCGTCATCAACTCTTTTAAACGCCCAATCACTTCGTCGTAAATGGAGCGCTGGATCAGCATGCGTGAACCTGCCACACAAATCTGACCGGAGTTCGGTGTGAAGATGCCGTTGATCAATCCGTGTACCGCTTGCTCGATGTCCGCATCTTCAAAGACGATATTCGGAGATTTTCCGCCGAGTTCAAAGATCAACGACTTCGGTGAATGCGCGGTCGCTTTTGTGATACGCTCCGCTGTTGCTTTCGATCCTGTCAAACTCACTTTATTCACTTCTTTGTGAGAGACGAGGTAATCCCCGATTTCACGACCCGCACCTGAAATGACATTCAGTACGCCAGGCGGTAAGATTTGTGAAATCAACTCGCCATATCGCAATGATCCGACCGCTGCACTCTCAGACGGTTTAATGACGACCGTATTCCCTGCCGCTAGCGCATAGGCAGCCTTAATTGTAAAGGTGAATAAAGGTGCGTTCCAAGGTAAGATTCCAACTACTACTCCGTATGGCTTTCGTGAAGTGAAACCAAAATCCCCTGTGCCCATCTGTACCGTACGACCTTGTGCACCTACGAGAGATGCCGCTCCCGCTGCGTCATACCAAACCTGCTTTAACACTTCCGCCAAATACTGATACTCATCTAGTACCCAGCCGTTATTACGTGTTTCAAGTTCAAGCAACTCTGCGGCATACTCGGGTATCATATCCCCGATCTTGCGCATATAATCGCCGCGTGTACGTGCCGGTAGATTCGCCCAGTCATCGAATGCTGCGCGTGCTGCCTGGATGACCAGTTCTGCGTCTTCCTTTTTACTAGAAGGAATGGTCGCCCATACTTCCGCTGTAGATGGATCGATACTGTTTGATACAGCTCCGTCTTGCGCCTGTACCGACTGGCCATTGATGATATTGCCGTAAGTCGTCAATTTAGATTTCTCGGATACGTTCGTCATATGTTTTCCTCCTTCAAATTACCAGCCTAGTGAAGAAACAACTTTTTCTTGATAGAAAGGTGTGGAACCTAAATACTGATCATAATAACGTGCACGCTTTACGAATAAGTGGCAATCGATTTCTTCCGTGAATCCGATGCCGCCGTGGATTTGGATGTTATGTGCCGAGACTTCGATGAATTTCTCCGTCGCATATGTACGGGCGCTGTAAACGGCCGCTTCTCGGTCGAGTTCGTCCGTGTCCACCACCCAGTTGGCATAATGACTGAGGGAACGGGCAATTTCCAAGTTCACTTTCATATTGACGATACTGTGTTTGATCGCCTGGAATCGTCCAATTGCTTGGCCGAACTGCTCGCGGATCTTCGCATATTCCGTCGCCATATTGACGACACTTTCCATTGCGCCGACGATATATGAACTAAGTGCGGCATTGAAGTACAACAGACCTTCTTGAAGCTGCATCCATCCTTTATCCACTTCACCAATAATTTGCTTTTCTTTGACGACTAGATTATTGAATTCGATCTTCGCTACATGTTTTGATTCGTCAAAGGAAGATAGTTTCTCGATGTTTATTCCTTCTGTCTTGTCAATCAGCACAAGAGATAATCCGTCTTCTTGATCCGTTTGGTTTGTGCGTACCAATACGAGGAATGCATCCGCAAGTTCCGCTTCTGGTACAAGGGTCTTCGTGCCGTTTAACACGTACTGTCCGTCCTGCTGTACTAATGTACATTGGATACCTGCCGGGGAGAAGTCATTGAAAGGCTCAAGCGCTGCGAATGAAATCAGTTTTTCTCCTGAGGCAATCGCTGGCAGATACTGTTGCTTCTGCTCCTCCGTACCGTATTTCTTGAGCGTCGGTACTACTAACGCGGAAGTTTCCATGAACAAGCCGGGTACTAGTGAACGTCCCATCTCTTCGAACGTCGGAACGAGATCGAGTGCATCCAAGTCCATACCATCGTATTCTTCAGGAATGTTGATGCCGCTGCATCCAAGTTCAGCTAATGTCGTGTACACCTTCTTCAGATTTTCCGGATTATTGTCAATCATTTCTCGAGCCAGTTGTGTACCGCCGAATTTATCCAACATTTTGCGGATATGTCCACGGAACATTTCTTGCTCTTCTGTTAGTGAAAAGTCCATACTTCATCCCTCCAAATCTATTAACGTCCCATGTCTTTCGGCAATCCCAGAACGCGCTCGCCGATCGTATTGCGTTGCACTTCACTCGTGCCGCCACCGATTGTCTGTCCGAATGATGCGAGGAATAAATGCTGCCACTTCGGATCCGCTACGGCATCCTTATCAAATAGCACACCTTGATGTCCTTGAATCTCCACTGCAAATGCAGAGAGTGCCTGGTTCAATTCGGTTACCACCAACTTATCGATAGATGTTTCCGCTCCTGGTTGACCGTTTTTGATCGTAGTGGTCAGGTTTTTATAGTAATTCAGTAGCGATCCACGTACGCGGGCATAGAAATTCGCCAATTTTTGTCTGACTACAGGATTTTCAATCAATGGTTTGCCATTTACTTTATACTGCTGTGCCAGTTCCACTGTATCGTTGAATTGCTTTTCGAGTGTGAAGAGTTCCGCACCGATCCCTGTACGCTCATGGAGCATCAACGCAATCAATACATGCCAGCCCGAGTCTACTTGTCCGACGATATCTGCATCTGTCGCTACAGCGTCTGTCATATACACTTCGTTAAAGTCTTTATGTCCATCCATCTGCACGATCGGAAGCGTTTCGACTCCCGGCTGGTGCATATCCATCATGAAGACGGTAATCCCACGGTGCTTCTTTTCCGGGTGCGTACTCGTTCTCGTCAGCAGGAAGCATTTATCCGCCACGTGGCCAAAACTCGTCCAGACTTTCTGGCCATTGATGAGCCAGCGATCGCCGTCTTTTACCGCACGTGTTTTAAGTCCTGTTAAATCTGATCCTGCACCCGGCTCTGAATAGCCCTGGCACCATATTTCTTCACCCGTCAGGATTTTCTTCAAATATTTCTCTTTTTGTTCATCCGTTCCAATGTCGATCAACGTAGGACCTACCATATGGATTCCGATATAGTTGATAAGTGGCGGCGCTTTGACGCGTACCATTTCTTGATGGTAGATGATTTCCTCCATCAAGCTAGCGTTGCGACCGCCATATTCTTTCGGCCAAGCGATGGCTGCCCATCCACCTTCATACAATTTATTTTGCCATGCACGTAATACACGGGAGTATTCATCCAAGTCTTCCGGCAAATCGCGCTTGCCTTCTAGCCACCCTTCAGGAAGGTTCGCTTCAAGCCATGTTCGTAGTTCGGTTCTAAATTTTTCTTCTTTTTTCGTGAAAGAGAAATCCATACTCACTCATCCTTTCTATATCGCTTATCGATCAATTCGTCGCCGGAATCCACTGTGGCAATGCACGGTCTTCCGTAATATCCACCCATGTCATTTGGATCGGCATACCGATTTCCAAATCTTTTTCCTGGCAATTCAAGATATTGCCCATGATTTTCACTTCCGGCACTTTGTCGAGCTGTGCGAGTGCGATAATCGTCGGTAACTCATCCTGGAAGCCTGGTAAGAATGGACGGTAGGAAACCACATACGAATAGACTGTGGCTGTAATATCGTCGCCTAACTGTTCCCAGCTGACGTTTTCACTTCCGCATTTTGCGCACGTAGGGCCTGGCGGTTGTGAGTACGCATTGCAATCATCACATTTTTGCAGAGCCAGTTGATGTTGGTCCGCTGCATCCCAGTACGGGGCATTATCTATATCTTTCAATGGAATAGGTTTTTGGTAAGCAGTCGTTGATTGTGTCATAGTGATTCCTCCTAGTTTCGTAAGATCATAGCGCCAGCGATATCCGGTCCAGCCCAGCCTGTACAAATACCGATCTTGCAATCTTCCACTTGGCGTGCTGTTCCATCGTAGTCATGGCGTAGCTGTCTGACGATTTCAATGGCGTTATTCATTCCGTGCGTATAGCCTTCCGATAACATGCCGCCCGCTGTATTGGTTGGCAGTTTGCCGCCGATCTTCAAGTTGCCTTCAGCAACAAAATCTCCCACTTCTCCGCGTTTCGCAAATCCGTATGCTTCAAGCTGGCGCATAACAACCCAGCTGAAACAGTCATAGATGGAGGCAACATCGATATCGTCCGGTGTTACACCCGCATTTTCGTAGAGTTCTTTCGCTACGTAATCTGAAGCGACTTGGTCGATATCGTTCCAGTAATGAGCGTGCGGATGACATTGTCTTGCTGCCATTCCCATGATATAGACTGGTTTTGACGTACAGTCTTCCGCTTTTTCGGCAGATGTGACGATGATCGCATTTCCTTCATCGAGCTCCAAGCACGAATCATGGATATTGAATGGAGAACTAATATCTGGTGTAGCGAGATAGTTTTCCATCGTTAACGGCTTGCCGTGCAGAAAGGCTTTCGGATTACGTTGTGCATGCTCATAGAAACTCAAGCAGACATGTCCGAGATGTTCTTTCGTAATACCCGTTTCATGCATGTGACGCGTCGCATACATGCCGAACCATTGCGATGGACTTGCCGATCCGTACGGAATCACGAAACTTCCGCCAGCCAATGCCCCTTGCAGCATATCAGGATCATATCCTCGGCCTACACGAGTCCCCGAACTACCGTTCATGGAACGATAGATCAAAACCGTGTTCAGTTGGCCTGCTTCAATGAGCGCCACTGCATCCGCAATCAGCATTTCCGTACTCGCTCCGCCACCCTGGATATCCTTAACGTACTTCGGTCGTACACCAAGATACGTTGCCAGTTGGTGAGACGTACAGGAATCCCCTTCGTTATAGTTCATGAATCCGTCTATGTCTGTTGCTTTCAAACCTGCATCTTTGATTGCTGCTCTTGCAGCGTCGAGTGCCAAATGCAGAGGTGTTGTCCCCGATTTTCTTGAGCGTTCGCTCTCTCCTACGCCTACAATGGCATAGCGGTCCTTAATAGTTCCCATAGATACATTTCCTCCTATTTCACGTCTGTTTATGTCAGTTGCAAGATGGCGCTGCCTGCTCCAACAACTTCTCCCGATACTTTCTCGGCCGTCAGTTCCAGTGCGATGCACCTCTTGCCATCTTCTTCATATGTTCGTTCGACTACACCCGAACAGCGTATTTCATCACCCGGTACCGTCATTTTGCCGAAACGCATCTTAAAGTTTGCGACGCGTGCATCCTTGCCAGCAATTTTCATCACGTACTCCCCAAGGAAACCCATTACGAGCATACCGTGCGCTATAACACCATCCATTCCGATTTTCTGCGCAAAACCATCGTCCAGATGCAACGGGTTGAAATCCCCAGAAGCACCTGCATATTGTGCTAGCTGCACTTTCGTAATCGGCGACTTTACCATCGGTTCAAGTTTCTGATCCACGGTCAATTCTTCCAACACCCAATCTTTGATCATATGATGTCCCTCCAATTAGTTTTTCGCTGCGCGATAGACGATATTCATTCGGCTAATACAGACCAGTTCGCCCGCTTCGTCTTTCATTTCCGTATCGAGCTTCAAGAACTGCATCTTGCCGCTCTTTCCTTCTTTGTCATACAGATCGCTTACTTTGATCTGGCAGCGTAGTTGATCTCCTATGCGGATCGGTTTGTAGTATAGGAATTCCTGCTCACCGTGCAACATCCGGCGGTGGTCAAGCTGCACTGGCATTTCTACTTTGCCGTCGTTCATCGCAATCGGGAATGTCGGCGGGACAACTAGCCCTTCGTATGCCGACTCCTTCGCATATCTGTCGTCTGTATAGAGTGGATTGTCGTCTCCGATGGCAGTGGCGAATTGGCCGACATGCCGACTTTCGACTTCAAACACGTATTCGTCACTCGTTAAGCCTATAACGCTTTTATCCAAGTCCATTTTCCATCCTCCTCTTATTTGGTGATGATCAATGCATCTGCCGCTACAATTCCGTCTTCGTAAACGATTAACGGGTTAATGTCTATTTCCTGAATGATATCCGAGTAGTCTTCAATTAATCTAGAAACTTTCAGTAACACGTCGATGATGGCCTCTTGATCGACGGGCTTTTTATTGCGTACACCTTGTAGGATTTGATAGCCCTTCAAGCTTTCCATCTTATCGATCGCATCTTGTCTTGTGATCGGTGCGACACGGAATGATACATCTTTGAAGACTTCTACAAAGACACCGCCGAGACCAAACATAATGACGGGACCGAATGTCGGATCGCTCGTCACACCGACGATGACTTCCACGCCTTCAGGCAACATTTCCTGGACGGATATCCCGTGAAGGTTCGCTGTCGGACAATGTTCTTTCGCACTGTCGTAGATTTCTTTGAACGCCTGGCGTACTTCTTGGCCGTTCTGGACATTCAATCGGATGCCGTTAACTTCCGTCTTATGTGGAATATCAGGTGAATCGATTTTCATGACGACTGGATACCCCATGTTGTTCGCCGCTTGTACTGCATCGTCCGCCGTCTTGGCAGTGATTCGCTTCGCTGTGCGGATACCGTATTCGGAGAGGATTTCGCTAGATTGCGATTCGCTCAATGTTTGATTTGCCGGTAACAGGTGGCGGATATTCGATACGTCGAGTTCTTTTCTTGCAGGCTCTTCATTGATCTTGTGCGCTTTTCTATACGCTTCTGCGTAATCCACTAATTTTGCAAGCGAGCGGATCGGATTCATGTCACCGAGAATGAATGGAATGCCGTTGTCCTCAAGATACTGGACACCTTTAGGGATAGACATGCCTTTTAGCGGGAAGTTCGATATCAACACGAACTTATCCGAGTTTTTACAGATCTCGACGAATTCCTGAAGAAGTGGTGTGTTTTCATCCCAGTGAATAGGGAATTCAGGAAATAAGATAATGTCCGTATCAGGATCATTGACTAGTACCTTTAATGGTGCGAGATACAATTCCGGATTGGTGATCGATGCGGCTGCGGTTAAATCAACCGGGTTGGAAGCGCTTGCAAAATCAGGAATGTTTTTCTCAATTTCTTTACGCACTTTATCGCTTAGCGCATGAATATTTAATCCGTACGATTCGCAACGATCCGCTTCGTTGATTCCTCTGCCGCCTGAACTCGTGACGATCACTGTATTTTTGCCTGTCGGGAGTTTATTGGCCAAGAATAATTTAGAGAATGAAAGAATGTCATCGTAATCGTCTGCACGCACAATGCCGGCTTGCTTGAAGAATCCGTCATACACTTTATCAGCACCCGCCAATGAGCCGGTATGTGATGCCGCTGCACGACTGCCTGCGCTGCTTCGTCCGGACTTCATGATGACGATTGGTTTGTTGATTTGAAGTGCGAATTTCGCTAGTTTCCGTAACTTCGCTGCGTTTTTCTCGCCTTCTAAATAGCCGCTTGCTACTTTTGTTTTTGGGTCATGCAACATGTATTCAATGACGTCAGAGAAACTTACATCGACTTCATTGCCGACACTGACGAAGTAATTAAACGTCAACCCATGTTGAGCTGCCGCAATATATGTCAACACGCCAAACGCGCCACTTTGCGTAACAAATCCCACTTCACGTTTCTTGCCAAGTGGCACATTCGTGAGTCCTGGAGAGAATGTCCCCATCAAGCCATTTGTTGTATTGAGAAGACCTACACAGTTCGGGCCAATCAATCGCATATGGTATTGTTCAGCGATTTCTTTCAGGCGGTTTTGTGCAATAATTCCTTCTTCGCCAATCTCCGAGTAGCCGGATGCAAAGACAATCGCCGCCTTGACACCGCTTTCACCGCAATCGATCAAACATTTCTCTACTTGATTTATGCCGACACAGAGAATAGCCAAATCGACTTGTTCCGGGGTGTCGCCTACGCTTGCGTAACAAGGCAATTCTCCAATCTCTTTCGCTGTAGGATGGATTGGGTAGATCTCGCCTTCAAAGCCTGCGTCTAGTAGCGCTTTCAATTGCAAGTAACCAATTTTGTTCGTGTTTTCCGAAGCACCTAGTACGGCAACTCTTTTTGGGTTGAATAAGGGATCCAGCTCAATATTCGATGGTAGTACTTCATTCATCATTTTCATCATCTCTTCACCTCTACGCTTTCTTATCAACTTTTCTATTTACTTGCTTGAGTAGAATCATAGCAAAAGGGGTTTTCCATTACATTTTCTTTTTTGCATTAAATAATTAATGTTATTAGGGGTGGAATTATAAATTGAGCGGCCGCTCAGTGCTTGCTGTGTAAACGTTTTATACATTTATTATTTTCTGACTAGTCATGATAGACCCGACTTACGTGCTGAATGGCCGCGACTTCGGAGAGGGATGGGCGCTTTTTTGTGGAATTCAAGGGTTATCGTGCATGGTTTGTGTAATATTTATCGCGAGGTTACTAATAGAGGCTGAAGCCTGTAATACTTGATTTTAAACGTAAAACAAAGCAAAAAACGTCCCCTGAAGTTATGTAACTTCAGGGGACGCTCTCTTATTAGTTACTTACTATCCTTCTTTACCGTCACCACTTGCACAATCTGTCCGTCTTTCGCCTCATCCACTACAGAACTTCCTGTAGACTGACGATTAGAATTTTTTATCGACATAGGCTCAACCTCTATCTTTAGACCTTTAGACGTATGAATCACGAACTCTTCTTCGTCTTTCACAAGCTTCATATCTACCACTCGATATGGATTGGACTTTAGCTCTTTAATGATCGTGACACCTCTAAGCGCTCTAGAGCTTGTCTCGAACTCTGAAATGTTCATTCTTTTGATGGTTCCACGCTGTGTAGCTACAAATACATTGCGTGCTTGCTCTGTAATCACTTCAAACGCCACAAGCTCGTCTTCGGCTTTCAGATTGATTCCCTTGACGCCACCTGTACGGATACCGGTAATCGCGAGTTCTGACAAGGCAAATCGAAGTGAATAGGCTTGTTTACTTACCAATAATACGTCTTCTTTACCCGTTATAACCCGTGCCCCCACCAATCGATCGTCTTTTTTGACGTTCATTGCTTTGAATGTACGGTTAAAACGTTGCACTTGGAAGTCCGTCAGTTTCGAGATTTTTACATTCCCATTGGATGAAGCAGTCAAAATACTGCTATTTTCATCAAATTTCTCAAGGGCGATCACGTCTACTAGCTCTTCGCCTGGCTCGAGTCCGCAAATGCTAGATAAATGCTGCCCTAAATCACGCCAGCGGATCTCTGGCAGCTCGTGAACCGGTTGATAGATGTAATTACCGAGTGATGTGAACAACAGCAAGTGATGCTGTGTATTCATGGCAGATTCGATTAGATTATAATCATATTCCTTCATTTCTTGGCCTTTTCCACCTGATGCGGAGTAAGAACGCATACTTGTGCGTTTGACATAGCCGCCTTTTGTGACGGATACCATGACTTCTTCGCTAGGAATTAGGATATCGAGATCTACTTTCAACTCTTCGATTTTTTCTTCGATGACAGAACGACGTGGCTCGGAGAATTGCTTGCGAATTGCTTTGATTTCTTTCACCAAAACAGATATCAATTTAGCCTCGCTTGCCAGGATCGCTTCTAACTCTTTGATCAAGTCACGTAGTTCTTGTTCCTCGCGTTTTAATTCCGTAATATCCGTATTCGTCAATCGGTATAGTTGCAATGAAACAATGGCTTCTGCTTGAACTTCAGTGAAATCATATGCATTGACCAAGTTCAATTTCGCGTCTTTTTTATCTTTTGACGCGCGAATTGTCTTAATGACTTCATCCAGGATCGATAAAGCTTTCATTAAGCCATCTACGATATGTAGTCGTTCTTTTGCTTTTCGAATATCGAAGTTGGAACGTCGGGTAATGACGTCTTTTTGGTGATCAATATACGCATCAAGAAGTATGGGTAGAGACATCAACATCGGACGTCTGCCCGCAATAGCGATCATATTGAAGTTGTACGTGATCTGTAGATCTGTATGCTTCAATAAATACTGCATGATGGCTGTGCCGTCTATTTCTTTCTTCAACTCGACTACAATACGCATGCCTGTACGGTCAGATTCATCGCGAATTTCCGCAATACCATCCAATCGACGGTCATGGCGCAGTTCATCCATCTTCTTCACTAAATTGGCTTTATTGACGTCATACGGGATTTCTGTAATGACAATCTGAGATTTACCTGCTTTTAACTGCTCGATTTCCCACAACGCGCGAATAATGAAACGCCCTTTGCCAGTTTGATAGGCGGTGCGGATTCCATCTGTTCCTTGGATAATCGCACCTGTCGGGAAATCAGGTCCAGGAATGACCGTCATTAGCTCATCTACGGTGACGTTCGGCTTCTTTAAGCGCATTAAGACCGCATCGATGACTTCATGCAGTGCGTGAGGCGGAATATCGGTCGCATAACCAGCAGAGATGCCTGTAGAACCATTTACTAGCAAATTGGGAAATCGCCCCGGTAAGACAGTAGGTTCAAGTTCCGTATCGTCAAAGTTAAAGGCAAAGTCGACTGTTTCTTTACGAATATCGCGCAACATTTCACTCGCAATAGCAGAAAGTCGAGCTTCGGTATAACGCATTGCGGCCGCGGAGTCTCCGTCGACCGAACCGTTATTTCCTTGCATATCTATCATTTCATGACGCAGCTTCCATGACTGACTCATCCGGACCATTGCATCGTAGACGGACGTATCACCGTGCGGGTGATAGTTACCGATTACGTTACCGACGGTTTTTGCGGATTTACGGAACGCTTTTTCATGTGTATTGCCTTCATGGAACATCGCATACAAAATACGACGTTGCACCGGCTTTAATCCGTCCCGCGCATCTGGAATCGCACGGTCCTGGATAATATATTTACTATAACGCCCAAAACGGTCACCAATTACTTCTTCCAAGGGCAGATCTTGAAACGTTTCTGACTGTGTCATTTCGTATCCCCCTCAACATGTATATATGCATTGTCTAAAATATTATGTTCTTCAATCAAGCCGAAATCGACATTCTCTTCAATCCATTTACGACGTGGTTCGACTTTATCTCCCATCAATGTGGTCACGCGACGCTCGGATTTCGCTCCATCTTCAATCGTTACACGAATCAACGTCCGTGTCGATGGATCCATGGTTGTTTCCCATAATTGATCAGCATTCATCTCACCAAGACCTTTGTAGCGTTGAAGCATATAGCCTTTTCCAACTTTTTCGATCGCTTCTTCAAGATCATCATCCGTCCATGCATAGGCAAGCTTTTCACTTTTACCGGTACCTTTAAATACTTTAAATAAAGGAGGCAGTGCGATATATACTTTACCTGCTTCAATTAATGGCTTCATATAGCGATAGAAGAACGTCAAGAGCAACACTTGAATATGCGCACCATCGGTATCGGCATCGGTCATAATGATGACTTTGTCATACGCAGCATCTTCAATTTGGAAATCAGCACCCACTCCACCACCGACTGCATGGATGATGGTGTTGATTTCTTCATTTTTCATGATGTCTTCGAGTTTCGCTTTTTCCGTATTGATGACTTTACCACGGAGCGGCAAAATTGCTTGGAACGTACGATCACGACCTTGTTTTGCTGAACCGCCAGCTGAGTCACCCTCAACGAGGTATAATTCATTCTTCGCTGCGTTACGTGATTGCGCCGGGGATAATTTACCAGACAACAATGTATCGGATTTCTTACGTTTCTTGCCTGAACGCGCATCTTCACGCGCTTTTCGTGCGGCTTCACGTGCTTGGTGGGCACGAATTGCTTTACGGACAAGATTTGCACTCAGTTCCGCATTTTCTTCAAGGAAATACAGCATTTTTTGCGAAATGACGGCATCTGTCACCGTTCGTGCTTCACTAGTACCGAGTTTCCCTTTCGTTTGACCTTCAAATTGCAGGATTTCTTCCGGGATACGAACCGAAACGATTGCCGCAATCCCTTCACGAATATCGGAGCCATCGAGATTCTTATCTTTTTCCTTCAACAAGCCCGCTTTACGTGCGTATTCATTCACCACACGTGTCATCGCAGCTTTCGCACCGGTTTCATGCGTTCCGCCGTCTTTAGTTCGAACGTTGTTGACGAATGAAAGAATCGTTTCGGCATAGCCATCGCTGAACTGGAACGCAAATTCGACTTCGATGCCGTCGACTTCACCTTCGAGGTACGCTACGTCGTGCAGTACTTCTTTTTCTTCATTCAAATAGGCAACAAATGCTTCGATACCGGATTCGTAATGGAAGATATCTTGCTTGTCCGTGCCTTCTTCTTTAAGCGTAATCTTTAAACCTTTCAATAGAAAAGCGGACTCACGCAATCTTTCTGCCAGTGTGTCGTATTGATATTTAATCGTAGAGAAGATCGTCGTATCCGGTTTGAAATGGATCATCGTTCCTGTTTCTCTAGTTTTACCGATTTCTTCAAGTGTCGTAGCTGGTTTACCACCGTGCTCAAAGCGCTGAAGAAATTTCTTGCCGTCACGGTAGATCGTCACTTCCAGCCACTCGGACAATGCATTGACAACGGATGCCCCAACACCGTGCAAGCCGCCACTCGTTTTATAGCCGCCCTGCCCGAACTTTCCACCTGCGTGCAATACGGTCATAATGACTTCAGCAGTTGGTTTTCCTGACTCATGTTTCCCCGTCGGCATACCACGTCCGTAGTCTCGTACGCTAATGCTGCCGTCTTTATGGAGCGTGACATCAATCTCGTTACCGAAGCCTGCCAGCGCCTCATCCACCGAGTTATCGACGATTTCGTAGACTAAGTGGTGCAGACCTCTCGTATCGGTCGAACCGATGTACATTCCCGGTCTTTTTCGTACCGCTTCTAAGCCTTCTAAAATTTGAATGGAACTATCATCATACGTATTTTGTATTTTCTGTTTCGTCAAAATGAAACCCCCGTCAAACAAATGTTCTGTTGTTTTAATCATACATCTTCTGATAAACCTTGTCAAATCAACGTTTTGTTTCAGCTCAACCTATTGTATAGAAGAAATGTACGGAATGCAACGAGCAAACGATGACAACGCGCCGAACGATTTATGCGCAAATTCCTTTTTTCGCCTGTTCTTCATCTTCCTCTAGAATTCTATTATTGTCCAGAACTTATGCATCTGCTACACTAATAATAAAATCGTTTATCATGCATAAAGGGGTTCACTATGGAAAATTACGTTATCATTCTGGCAGCTTATTTACTTGGCTCCATCCCTTCCGCACTCTGGATCGGCAAGCTTTTTTATGGAACGGATGTTAGACAGCATGGCAGTGGAAACATGGGCGCGACAAATACATTTCGGGTACTTGGAAAAAAAGCTGGCATCGTTGTCACACTACTGGACATCTTCAAAGGAACAGCAGCTGTCCTCTTACCGCTATTACCGTTCTTCCACGATACAGCGATTCATCCATTAATACTTGGAGTCGTCGCAGTTCTTGGGCACATCTTCCCTATTTTCGCAGGACTTAGGGGCGGAAAAGCCGTTGCGACTTCTGGCGGTGTATTACTTGGCTTTAATTGGCCGATTTTCTTATTGGTCGTCATTACGTTTTTAATTGCATTAAAACTTACGAAGATGGTATCGTTAACATCCATCATCGTGTCGGTCTTGGGACCACTATACTGTCTCATTTATTACTTTATGGGTGGCGACCTGTATTTATTTTTAGTCGTCGCATTGATGGGCTTCTTCATTTTTTATCGCCATCGTGACAATATCAGTCGAATTAAAAATGGGACCGAGCCGAAAGTGAAATGGTTATAGGTTTATCCACTGGAAAGGATGTATAAAGCATGAATATTCACCTATCCGAACAAGCAATTCAATGGTTTGAAGAAGATATGGAAGTCGCTGCAGGCGATTATGTGAAATTTTTCGCGCGTTATGGCGGATCGAGCCCGTTGCATGAAGGCTTTTCCATAGGGATTACGAAAGAAGAGCCAGATGAACTGGCAGTCGAAACTATTGTGAACGATGTGCATTATTACGTAGAAGAACGCGATGTCTGGTTCTTCGATGGACATGACCTGCATATTGACGTGGATACGTCAACGGAAGAGTTATCCTTTGACTATCAAGTAGCGTAAATGACGAATAAAATGGTAAGCACAACTCTTATAGAGAGTTATGCTTACCATTTTTTAATTGGGTTAATTGATGTAATTGCCCTTCTTGCTTTAAAATTTCCACTTGACGTTCGCCGAGCAGATCAAAATGTGGGTATTCTTCGCGTGCGTGGATCCATTCCGGTTGCAAACCATACTGTCTTCCCCACTGTATAAGCTTTTCCACATTACTGCATCCCGCTTTCGTGACCGTATTTACTGTCGGAAACCGGTCGTCCAGCCAATAATGTGTCAAAAACGCAATTTCCTCACGTCGGACCGCATTTTTCCACTCTTTTAATTGCTGGCGATTGATTCCGAATGCCATCAGCTTTCGCCTCGCTGAATTTCCGTGTACAACGCGTCCCATTTTGGATGAATTTTGCGCAATGACACAGGACGGAAATTTTCTTTTTTGACTATAACGTGCTCGGAAACCGCAGTTGCCGCAATCGATCCATCCGCATGCAAGATCTC
Organism: Sporosarcina sp. P12(2017); assembly: GCF_002743035.1. Taxonomy (NCBI): domain Bacteria; kingdom Bacillati; phylum Bacillota; class Bacilli; order Caryophanales; family Caryophanaceae; genus Sporosarcina; species Sporosarcina sp. P12(2017). Next base: position 37,871 of record NZ_PDYL01000013.1, on the reverse strand, counting down.
ATAGCCATAGACCGTACGTAGCTTGCCGTGCGACTCCACCCATGTTCTGACTGTAATAGTCTCACCATATGTAATTGACGCCTTATACTTCACTGACAGCTCTGTTACAGGCGCTAGGTAGCCATCACGTTCGAGCTGCGCATATTCGTATCCAAGGTCTTTGATCAGCGTGGTGCGGCCGATTTCCATCCAAACTAAGTAGTTGGCATGGTAAACGACGCCCATCTGATCGGTTTCTGCGTATCGTACTTCGATTTCTTTTTCACTGGTAAACATGTGATCACCTCATCGTCTAGTATAGCGAATGGGAAAGTGGATTGCTTGTGATAGACATTATGATGGGGTCGAAATTATAGTTAGAGACACGTTTGGGGTTTGCACATTCGAGTTCAAAACGAGAAGAAAGGTGAGGCTATGAGCGGTTACGGACTATGATAGAGCGGTTGATAGTTGCTATAGAGCACTTAGGACATCCTTATGAGCGGTTGCAAGTTGGGTATGAGCGGATACAGACTGTGATAGAGCGGTTGCCCTTTCATAGAGCGCTTCACGGTCACCATAGAGCGTTTACGCATGAACTATGAGCGCTTAGGCAAATTAATGAGCGCCTACGCAATGTTTTTCACTATTTCTTCGCTATTGTACTTGTAAAATACGCAAAAAAGATGCCCGGCAATGCCGGGCACCCTCATTTATTCCGTATTACTTTGCTGCTAATTTATTACGTAGAACCATTTGAAGGATTCCGCCGTGACGGTAGTAGTCCACTTCAACTTCAGAGTCGAAACGAGCTAGTACTTCAAATTCAGTTTCCTTGCCGTCTGGAGCTTTCGCTGTAACTTTAAGGATTGAACGTGGTTTTACGCCTTCAGCGATATTCACACAGATTTCTTCCTCACCAGTTAAGCCTAGAGATTCAACGTTTTCACCATTGATGAATTGAAGTGGAAGTACACCCATCATCACTAGGTTCGAACGGTGAATACGCTCGAAGCTTTCTACGATCACTGTTTTGATACCAAGCAAGTTTGTACCTTTTGCTGCCCAGTCACGTGAAGAGCCCATTCCGTAGTCTTTACCACCAAGGATAGCTAGACCCGTACCGTCTTGTTGATACTTCATAGCTGCATCATAGATCGGCATAACTTCTTTGTTTGGCCAGTACGTAGTGAATCCACCTTCAGTGCCTGCTGCGATTTGGTTACGAATACGAATGTTCGCAAACGTTCCGCGCATCATGACTTCGTGGTTACCACGACGTGAACCGTAAGAGTTGAAGTTACGTGGCTCTACGCCATTTTCACGCAAGTAGATTCCAGCAGGTGTATTTAAACCGATCGCTCCAGCAGGTGAAATGTGGTCAGTCGTGATAGAATCACCGAACTTACCGATTACACGCAAGCCTTTAAGCTGCTCGATATCCGCCGGTTCTTTCGAAAGGTTTTCGAAGAACGGTGGGTTTTGAATATACGTTGAAGACTCATCGAAATCGTATAGTGAATCGTCAGTCGTTTCAATTGCGTTCCATGCCTCGTTTTCAGTGAATACGCGAGCATATTCTTTACGGAACAATTCAGGCGTAACCGTAGCGTTCAATACATCGTTAACTTCTTGTGTAGAAGGCCAGATGTCTTTGAAGAATACGTCATTACCGTCTTTGTCCGTTCCGATTGGATCTTTTGCGAAGTCAATGTTCACTGTTCCAGCTAGTGCGTATGCCACAACTAGTGGAGGTGAAGCCAAGTAGTTCGCTTTAACGAATGGGTGTACACGGCCTTCAAAGTTACGGTTACCTGAAAGAACAGATGTAACTAGAAGATCTTCGTCGCCAATTGTTTTTTCGATTTCTGGAAGCAATGGACCAGAGTTACCGATACATGTAGTACATCCGTAACCTACTGTGTTAAATCCAATTTGATCCATGTAATCAGATAGACCTGATTCGTTCAAGTAGCCAGTAACGACTTTTGAACCTGGTGCCAATGAAGTTTTAACGTATGCAGGAGGTGTAAGTCCTTTTTCAACAGCCTTCTTCGCAACCAATCCAGCCGCTAACATAACGTAAGGGTTAGATGTGTTTGTACAAGAAGTGATAGCTGCGATCGCAACGTCACCCGTTTTCAGCTCCACTTTACGTCCGTCTTCGAACTTAATTGTGCCTTTTTTCTTAAGCTCTTTTGGTGTTAAACCAAAGCCTTGTGTTCCTTCTGGAGCTACAACTGCGTCTTTGAACGACTGTTGCATTTCAGTCAATGGAATCAAGTCTTGTGGACGTTTAGGACCTGAAAGGTTTGCAGCGATGTCGCTAAGGTTGATTTCTACAACTTTAGTGAATGTCGGCTCTTCCTTTTCAGGCGTGAAGAACATATCGTTTTCGATCAAGTATTGCTTCACTACTGCAATGTGCTCTTCGTCGCGGCCTGTTAAGCGCATATAGTTAAGTGACTCTTCGTCAACCGGGAAGAATCCACAAGTAGCACCGTATTCAGGCGCCATGTTTGCGATTGTCGCACGGTCAGCAAGTGGCAATTTAGAAACGCCAGGCCCGAAGAACTCAACAAATTTACCTACAACACCTTGTGCACGAAGGATTTGAGTTACTTTAAGCGCTAAGTCAGTTGCAGTTGTTCCGTCTGGAAGATCTCCGACCAATTTTACACCGATAACTTCTGGAATTGGGAAGTATGAAGGTTGTCCAAGCATTCCTGCTTCCGCTTCAATACCACCAACGCCCCATCCAAGTACGCCGATCCCGTTGATCATAGTTGTATGGGAGTCCGTTCCAACTAATGTATCTGGGTATGTTTCGAATGATCCATCTTCGTTTTCAACCGCGTGAACAACGTTTGCTAGATATTCAAGGTTTACTTGGTGAACGATACCCGTTGCAGGTGGTACTGCACGGTAGTTATCGTATGCTTTTTGTGCCCAGCTCAAGAACTGGTAACGCTCAGCATTACGTTCGAATTCAAGTTCCATATTTAGTTGTAGAGCTTCTGGCGTACCATAGCTATCTACTTGTACGGAGTGGTCAATTACTAGATCCACTGGAATTTCAGGATTGATCTCGTTTGGATCTCCACCTAGTTCGTTCATTGCAGAACGTAATGAAGCCAAGTCTACTACAACAGGAACTCCTGTGAAGTCTTGTAGAATTACACGTGAAGGTTTGAATGGAACTTCAGCGTCTGCGTTTTGTACAGTGCCCCATTTAGCCAAATCTTCTACATGGTCGTCCTTGATCACGTATCCGTCGTGTTGACGAAGTACGGATTCTAGTAATACTCTTACAGAATAAGGAAGTTTCGATACTTTTGTTAGTCCTGCTTCTTCTAAAGCTTTCAAACGGTAGTAGTTATACGTCTTGTCGTTTACTTTGAAAGACTGACGGCTATTATGCAAGTTGCTTTTTGCCATTTTATGTTTCCTCCCTTTATGTACTGAAAGACGAAAAGTGCACATCTTTCCTCTACTCCATCTTAGTATATCAAAGAACAATAGTAAAATACATATAATTTATAGGTATACATAAGAATAGCTTATGACTAATCGAAATATCGTTAAGAATTCTCAATTAGTCATTTACATTCTCAAATAGCACGCATTTCACTCGTAAAGAGGCCATTTATGACATTTATTGTATACCTTATCGGTAAAATAATTAATTAAAATATTTTATTTTTTATTATAATTTTATGTATTTATGTAGATGAATAATGCCAAAGATGTCTTTACATATGTTTAGACACCGAGCCGCCACTATGAGAAAATAAAGAAAAGGAGTTGTTCTATATGAAGAAAGCGTTACTCGTTGTAGATTATACAGTGGATTTTGTAGATAAAGACGGAGCCTTAACTTGCGGCGAACCAGGTATCGCGCTAGAGGAGTATATCGTGGATCAGACAGCAGCTTACTTGAAACAACAACTGCCGGTATTCGTCATCAACGACCTGCATGAAAAAAATGATCCATATCATCCTGAAAGCAAGCTATTCCCTCCTCACAATATTCGAGGCACGGAAGGCAGAAATCTTTATGGAAAACTGCACGATCTCTATACCGAACAGAACGAGGAAATGATCTGGATGGATAAAACACGTTACAGTGCATTCGCCGGAACAGACCTCGATATCCAATTGCGTGCACGCGGCATTACAGAAATCCATCTTATGGGTGTATGTACGGATATTTGCATTTTACATACTGCAGTCGATGCGTACAACCTCGGTTACACGATTGTCGTCCACGAAGGCGGTGTCGCAAGTTTCAATGCTGCAGGCCACGACTGGGCTCTCTCCCACTTCCAAAACACATTGGGCGCAACCGTTCTAGCCAAATAAAACGATACAAAAGTTCAGCAGGTATTTTCTCCTGTCTGAACTTTTTTTCGAAAAATGTTTGAGGTATTAAAAAGATGGTAATACCAATACTAAGCGAGAGAGACATAACAATTTGAAAAGGAGATGAGCAACATGAGCTTTTTATGGTTCTTAATTATCGGAGGTATCATTGGTTGGCTAGCTGGACTTATTTTAGGTAAAGATATTCCCGGCGGTATTATTGGTAACATCATTGCAGGTATTGTAGGTGCATGGATTGGCGGTGCACTATTAGGAGAATGGGGTCCACAGATCTCTAGTTTCTATTTCGTACCAGCGTTAATCGGTGCGATCGTACTTGTATTCATTGTGAGCTTGATTATGAAGAGTATGCGTAAAGCTTCATAAAACTAAACATTAAAACGTGAAGATGCCATTCGGTGATCTTCACGTTTTTTGTTTTGTAAATGAAGGTCTTGCAAGTCCGCTTTTTCGCTCATTAATTTGGCTAAGCGCTCATAGTTCATGCGTAACCGCTCTATGGTCACCGTGAAGCGCTCTACCCTACTTGGCAACCGCTCTATCACGGTCCGTATCCGCTCACATACGCCTTGTAACCGCTCATTACGCCTCCCGTGTTTCTGCAGTTCTCAAACGTAAAGAAAATAAAAAACGCAGAGCCACCATATTCGGTGGACTCTACGTTTTATTTCTTCACTTGCTTCTCAGATGCTATGCGTTGCTCTTCGAACTCATTATAGTACCACAATACATCTTCTACATACTGATCGCTGTGATTATAAGTAAAAACAGCTTTCTGTATATCTCCGTCAGCTGCACCACTATCCGATAGATAGTTCGCAGCGCTGAAGATGGCGTCTTCTATATCAAATGGATCCGCTATTCCGTCACCATTTGCATCGACACCGTAGCCGCCGTATTGCTCGATGACAGCAGGATCAATCTTGTCGCGTTCAGGAATATCTCCCTTGCCTAACTCCTTACAACCAGGATAATCCCAGCCAACGAAGGTACACGGCATGAACTGCATCGGTCCTTCCGCTCCAACAGGCGAGACGTCAGTTTTCATTGTAGAGAACCTGGTCTCAATGCGGTGATGCGCTGCAAGCAATGTCCAAGGAATATTGTATTCTTTTGCTGCTTCAATATAGATTGGAATAAATTTCTGTGGTACGGCTTCTCCAGTTTTACGGTCTTGTATATGAAATAACGCCGTAGCAGTTTCTGTGATGGTGTCGTGTTTTCCGAAATTTACCCAAAGAATGGCGGAAATCGTAAAGAGTGTGACAGCAACAGGTACTAATAAAACCAAAAAAGCGACCATAACGCGTCCGGATCGACTGAGTCTCTTTTTCTTTAATTTCTTCATTGCCTCACCCCTTCTGTTGATTACTTGCCTTCTTTGATGAGTGCTTTTATGTCTTTTACGATTGTATCATAGTCTACGTCTTCGTTCCCACCATACAATTTTACTACTTCATTGTTCTGATTCACTAAGCCGAAAGAGACACCATGGATGACTTGATCGTCGTTAGGAATTTGTTTCACTAATTGTTTAAATGATGAAGCCGCTATTTTTTCAATCGTCTTCATATCGTATCCTGTCAGCATTTGCCATTTACTTTCATCCGGTGCGCTAAACATGTCGAGATACTTCGCAAGTTCTTCTGGTGTATCCACATCCGGGTCTACACTGAATGACACGATGTTGTAATCCTCGATATTATTATCAATCAATTTTTCCTGCAACGTGACCATATTGCTCATCATTGGCGGACAAACGGTTGTACATTTCGTGAATACGAACTGTGCCAGCCATATGGAGCCTTTCAAATCTTCATCGGTTACAGTTTCATTGTTTTGGTTAGTAAATTCAAATGAATCCACTTTGTATTTATGGTCCGGTTTAAAACCGCCACCACACGCACTCAACATCAGCACGAATATAAGTGTCAACGGTACCAAAAGCTTTTTATACATTTTCGATTCCTCCACCTTGTTATAGTTACTTTATCATAACGAAAGTTCACACCTCATACAAGGTGAAGACGTCCCCCATTTTGGCTAAATCTTGTCCGAATCATGAAGTTCCTATGAAGTTATCTGTTTTTGATATCCGAGAGAACGCCATGAATCGCTTCTAACTTCACTTCCAAACGATGTAGTAGATAAAACGATACGAAAATCGGGAATCCGACATCTTGTATAAGCTGTAGCCAATCCTCCATGGTTCACTCCCCCTCTCTAGTTTTCATTCAATGAAAAAGCCGGCTTCCAGTACGTGACTGAAAACCGGCCGCAACTTATCGACTGACGATGTTTTGTGTATCACGTGCAACGATTCGTGCGCTTTTGATCGTAGCGAGCGGAGATTCTTCGATGAGGAAGATATTGCTTGCGATCACTTGTTGCATAGCGGCTTCGACTTGCCCTTCCGTAAGGTCTTCATGCGGTTCATCCACCGTTAATTTCACGGGCTTATTCGCCGCGGTTAAAAATGTTAATTCTAATACTTTTGCCATATGCACTCTCCTCCTGTACGGTTTTAGTTATGAATATCTTCTGTTACAACTTTCTCGAGCTGAATAAACGGGTAGCTTGATAATGAAGCCAGTTGTGTCAAAGCGGTGTACATATTTGCTGGTGTTGCGTCATCATTGATGAATTTGTACGTTTTAATCTTGCGAATGAAGTGACCTTTCTCGTTAACGCCTGCGTTAAAGTGGATCCTAGCCGTAGCCTGACTGAATTCTAGTGATGCTGCCATGTGTATCACCTCCTTTCATCCGCTATATAGACAGAAATCACGAAAAGGATACTTTGTTAGTGAAATATTTCTCAATTGCTTTTATAATGGAGGATAGAATGGAAGAGGTGAAAAAACCGTGCCAGACCTATTTATGTGGTTTATTATATTTTGGGGTATTGTGATGATCGGCTTATTCGCTATCGGTGGATTCTTTATGTTCCGGAAATTCCTCAAAGTATTGCCGAAAGAAGACGGAAAATCGACGCTGGATTGGGAAGAGCATTACGTCAATGAGTCGTTGCATTTATGGAATGACGAGGCGAAGAGTATGCTCAACGAACTCGTTACGCCTGTGCCGGAGTTGTTCCGCGACGTGGCGAAGCAGAAGATCGGTGCCAAGATCGGTGAGATTGCGTTAGAAGACCGCGCCAAAACTATTGAGTTTGATCATATTATCAAAGGGTATATTCTGGCTACGCCAAAGCGCGACCATAACTTCTTGCGCAAGAAGCTTAATCAGATGGAAATTGATATTCAGCCGTATGAGCATTTATTTACTTGAATACCAAAACAGGATGTCTCCTAGTGAAGGGGCATCCTGTTTTTTGCATGGTTTTAAGATTAAAGTCATTGCTATGTGAGGTAGGTTACATCATGGGATTGCAACTCCAGATGGGGGACGCTTTCCCGAGGGCCCGCGGTAAGCCAATCCCCTCACGAACACCTCCGTCCTCTTCTCCACTGCTCTTATCGTTCATTTCTAAGATAAAAAAAGAGAGCCGCCACTAGGACAGCTCCCTTACTACATACTCTTCTCAAGTTTCTTATACTTCACCAACATGCCGATTCGCCACGGTAGAATCATCGAGAACGCGAGGATGAAGAACATGCCGCCGAGCTCGCCGACGTCGATTGTGTTACTGAGTACGATCTTGCCGACCATGCGAATGACCAGCAAGCCGAGCAAGATGATCAGAAACGCTTTCGACTTTTTCATGTAAATCCTGTCGTTCTTACTCTCGAACGTTGTCGTATAAATCAAAAACGCAGAAAATATCATACCGACGAGACTCGCCTCGAGCACTTGTGTCCATGGCACACGGAACTCGTCGAACAAGAACATCAACATCCCTGTCGACATGAACAATGGCGGTAAGATAATTTTCTTCGCGACAATCGGCTTATTCGACGCCTTCGCTCGCATCGTATAGACAAACGTCGTCATCACGACGAAAATTACCGTCGAACCGATGATCAAGTAAATCGAAGGAATACTTGTGAAGACATAATCTATCAGTTCTTGTATTTTATGCATCTGTGTTCCCCCACTGCACCAGCTCATCGAGGCGTTTTTTCAAATCATTCATGGGAACAATCCGTGCGAAACGCGTCAACTCTTTCTGTTCGTTAAATAATAAGACGACCGGCGCTGTAAAGAGTGACAATTGTCCAGCCATTTCCGGAACTTCCGCTGCGTTCACGCGGTAGAAGTTAAACGGATAATCGCTTTCAAGTGCCGCCACCTGCGGATAAAGTCCTTCGCAGACGGAGCAGTTATTCGTCTTCACGAACAACAGAAACTGCGGCGTCTCATTCAATACATGCTGCCACTCGTCAAAAGAAGTAATTTCTTTCATCATACACCTCTTTTCCGCTTACCAGTTTACATTAAAAGCCTTGGAAGTCGCCAAAGATTGGGCTAAGCCAACTTGTGAAATAGACCATTCCGTTAAAGAACAGTATAATACCGAACACGATCATCAAGTAGCCGCCTACTTTCGTAATCTTCATACTGTGTCTGCGGATCCAGCTCATTCTTGTGATGAAGAATGACAAGAAGAAGAATGGAATCGCGAAACCAAGTACATAAAGCATCATATACAACATACTAGATGCAGGATTCGTCGCAGCAAGATAGATGATGGCACCGATGATCGGTCCCATACATGGCTGCCATCCAGCGGAAAACGCTAGACCAATCAGCGCTGTACCGAAGTAACCCGCAGGACGATTCTTAAATTGCAGCTTTTTCTCTTTCATTAGAAATTCCGGTTTAAATAATCCAATCGTCATCAGTCCGAAGATGATGATGAAAATCGCACCTACCTGACGAATCAAATCTTGATATTGCAAGAAGATGGACCCGATAAAGGACGTACTGAATCCTAAAATAATAAATACAATCGAGAATCCAAGTAAGAAGAACAGCGTGTGCAACATGCCCGCACGGTTCATTCCTTTTTTCTTATCTCCGAGTTCATCCAGTGACATGCCGGTGATATACGATAGAAAGGCCGGGTATAGTGGCAGTACGCATGGAGAAATAAAACTTAGGAAACCTGCTCCAAACGCAAATAAAATATTAACATCCGTCCCCAACAAAATTCCTCCTTTAACAGTAGGACAAGTAGAATGTCAGCAAGCGCCAACATTCCCACTCTATCGTACCAAACAAGAGGCTAGATTACGCCCCATTTGATTGTGAAATCTTTTTGACAATCACGGAAATTTACGCTTGCGCGCCGTTTTGCAACTCATACATCGTATAGTACAAGCCTTTTTGCGCAAGCAACTCTGCGTGTGTCCCACGTTCGACAATTTCGCCGTGGTGAAGTACGAGAATTAATTCTGCATCGGCGATCGTACTTAGACGGTGAGCGATTGCAATCGTTGTGCGGCCTTCACGCATCTTCTCTAAACTCTTCTGGATCGCAACTTCCGTTTCCGTATCAATATTCGCTGTCGCTTCGTCGAGCACAAGAACTTTCGGGTTCATCGCAATCGTCCGCGCGAACGCGATCAATTGACGCTGTCCACTCGATAACGTCGAACCGCGTTCCGTCACTTTCTGTTCGTAGCCGTTTGGCAACTCTTCAATAAAGTGATCGGCTTGGACGAACTCTGCAGCTTCCCGCACATCTTCGTCCGTCAACTCTTCGTTATGCAGACGGATGTTGCTTGCGATATCACCGTAAAACATGAACGGATCTTGCAGGACGAGTCCTACTTTCTTCCGCAATTCTTCTATTGGATACTCTTTTAGCGATACGCCATCAATGAAGATGTCCCCGCGCTCGTATTCATAGAAACGCATAAATAGATTGATGATCGAACTCTTTCCGCTTCCTGTATGTCCGACAAGTGCGACCGTTTCGCCTGCATTCGCAGTAAAGGAAATATCTTTCAGTACATCATTTTTACCGTCGTAACTGAACGTCACATTACGGAATTCGATCGTACCTTCTTGAATCTTCTGAGTAGATACTGCTTTTTGTTTCGGTTCAATTTCCGGATTATCGATCAGCGCGAATACTCGTGACGCTGATACGATCGCTTGCTGGAACATCGACAAACGTTGCATCACTTGATTGATCGGCTGGAATAGACGTCTTAGCAATGTAGTGAACGCATAGATAATCCCGACATCGACGACCGACGTAAGAGAGGCCGTTCCGAAATAACTAAGCACCGCAACGATCGAACCTGCATACATCAAGTCGATGAATGGCCCAAGCATCAAGCTGTCAAAACGAATATTTCGAAGTCCGACGCGGTAATGTCCTTCATTGACTTCAATGAACTCGTCTGACAAGCGCTTCTCCTGGCGAAAGGCCTGAATCATGTCCATACCGGATAATGACTCGGAGATTTTGGCGTTTAGCTGACTGAGCCGTTCCCTTATATCCTGATAGAAGTCTGCACTGTAATAGCGATAGACCGATACGAGAATTAGGAATAGTGGTAATAAGATCAGTGTATAGAGCGCGAGTTTCCCATCCAGCGTAAAGAGCGCAATATAGACGCCGGCAATTCCAAAGATCGCCTGCATGAACGTAACTGCCACACTGACGAACATTTCTTTAATCGATTCTGTATCATTCGTTACACGTGAAACGATTCCGCCAGCAGGCGTCTGATCGAAGTATCGTAGCCCAAGCTTCTGGACTTTCGAGAATGCATCGATTCGGATTTGCTGGATAATTGCGAGTGCAAGCTCCTGGAACCGCAATGTTTGGAAATACGACCCGACAATATTGACGAGTTGTAGTCCGATGTAAATTAGTGCGATGATCCATACTTCTTTCGCTGGGAAGTCTAGTGGTACGACATAGTTATCGAGGAATCGCTGGATTACTAAAGGTCCAAGAATGGTCGATGTTACGGTCAACAACAATAATAGAATGGCAATCAGTGCACTTTTCTTCATCGGCAGGACGTATTTCGCTAGCCGCATGAACGTTTTGAACTGATCACTGGCGGACATCTTCTGTTTGTTATTCATCTGCGCCGCCTCCTTGCTCTACGATCGACTCTAGCTGTTGCAGATCGTACATTTCTTTATACATCCCGTTTTGTGCGATTAAGCTGTCGTGGTCGCCAATTTCAACGACTTCGCCTTCATCGAGAACGATAATCTGATGAGCATGCTGAATAGCACTTAAGCGGTGCGACGTAATAATGGTCGTCTTACCCGTTCTTTCTTCTTTCAATGAACGAAGAATCGCTTCTTCCGTCCGGGCATCTACTGCGGATAATGAATCATCCAGCAACAATAGCTCCGGATCCATGAGCAACGCGCGTGCAATCGACACACGCTGACGCTGTCCACCGGATAACGATACCCCACGTTCTCCGACCATCGTTTCATAGCCTTCTTCAAACGTTAGAATATCATCATGAATATGCGCGGATTTTGCAGCCGCCACAATTTTCTCCGGATCAATCGTTGGGTTCGTAAAGGCAATATTTTCACCGAGTGTCGTCGAGAACAAGAAATGGTCTTGCGGCACATAACCGATTGCCTGGCGCAAACATTCTGTCTTATACCGTGTAATCGGAATGCCACCATACGTAATCTTTCCCGTATACCCTTCAAATTCTCGCATTAATAATTTGAGAATCGCTGTTTTCCCTGAACCGGTCTTTCCGATGACGCCAAGTGTTTCCCCTTGCTTGATCGTAAAGTGTAAATTACGTAGCGATGCCCGTTTATCGTCTGGGAACTTGAACGTATCGACATCAAAAACGATATCTCCGTGCGGTAATTGACTCACCGCATTCGGACGATCTTGAATGCCTGGCTTAACCGAAAGCAAATCTTGGATTCGGCTGTACGATGCATTTCCTCGTTCGACAATATTGAATAGGAAACCAATTGCCAACATCGGCCATGTTAACAGTCCCAAATAGGAAGTGAACGCGACCAAATCCCCGATCGACAATTCACCTGATAAAATGAAGCGCGTTCCGAAATAAAAGGATAGAACATATGAGATCGCAAAAATCCCTGCAATCGTCGGATCGAACAACGCATCCACTTTCGCCACGCGCATATTTTCCTTGACGACTTGTTCGGAGCGTTTCGTAAACGATTCGACATCTTCTTTTTGCTGGCCAAACGTCTTCAGCACTTTAATACCTGAAATACTCTCTTGTGCTTTGTCGTTCAAATCGGAGAATGCTTCCTGCGCCACACGGAATCGATTACGTAATAACCGTCCATAATAACTTGTCAGGATGATCATCACCGGGATCGGTACAAGGGCGATCAGCGTTAATTTCCAACTAATCGAAAACGCCATCATCAAGATGACGAAACCACCTGTCGAAATCGAATCGAAGAGTGTCAGAATTCCTGACCCTGCCGTTTGTTGCACCGCATTGATATCATTCGTTGCGTGTGCCATTAAATCTCCGACACGTCGTCGCTGGTAAAATGAAGGCGACATGCGCGTGAAATGTGTGAATAGACGCTCTCTCATAACGCGGGCGAGGTATACCGATGAGCCAAATATCATCACGCGCCAAATATAGCGCAAGACATACATCAAGATTCCCGCTACTGCCAAAATAATCATCCAGCGTGTTAGCATCTCTGCGGTCAATTCATCTTTCGCGACCGCGTCGACAATAAAGCCGATAATTTTTGGCGGTGCCAGTTGCAGTAACGCAACAATCATCAGGGCCGTGATCCCTATGCTGTATTGTTTTTTTCTCTCAGAAAAAAACCAGCGTAAATCCAGTAATACTTTCACTGGCTTTCCTCCTTTGTTCTGCACCACTTCTCTTGCAGTTTTTTTACAATGCTCGCTATTTGAGTTTAGCAAAAGTTTTAGGATATCGAAAGTTCCGGAACTAGGATATTTCAGCATTTGAAATAAATCCTTTCTATATAGTGAGACTATACGACTTAATTCGACTGATTTTCATTTATAATGACCACCGATTAATCGATTCCTTCTATATGCGGTACCGCCTGGCGTAACGGACACTGCGCGAAGAATAGCAGCAGATCCATACTTCACGCGAATTTCATCCATTACCTGACCGATTTTCTGTTGCTTCCAGTTCATCGGTTCGAATAAACTGAGCTGGAAACTGTCATGTTCTTCAAGATTCGACAAGCTGACGGAAATATGGCGCACGGGACGCCCGTCATGGAACGTCTCAAACAGCTCCTGGCAGACGCGATAAATCGCCATCGTTTCATTCGTCGCTTCTGGCAACGTTTTTTGACGATTAAAGCCGCCACCTAGCGCGTGCTTTGAATAACCGAACGACAACGTAATCGTACGCCCTTTCTTTTTCGCAAGCCGCGCACGCATCGCCGTATCCTCGCACATCTCAAGCAAAACGGCCAACACTTCGTCAGTGGTCGTATAATCGCGCAACAACGTCTGGCCTTTGCCGTAACTCACTTGCCCCTCGATCAACACGGAGCCGAGATCGGAATAATCGATGCCGTGTGCATGATAATAGAGTTGATTGCCCATCACACCGAACTTCTTCTCCAAATTCTCAAGCGGCGTGTGCGCGAGATCACCGACTGAATAAATGCCCATATCTTCAAGTGTCCGCTCCACTCGCTTGCCGATGCCCCACATTTTATGAAGCGGGGCAACAGGCCATAGCTTCTCGGGTACATCTTCATACGTCCAATGCGCAATCCCCGTTTTCTTCGCTTCTAGATCTAGTGCAAGCTTCGACAGCAACATATTCGGCCCGACTCCGCACGCCGAACGCAACTCGAATTGCCGGTACAACTCATCCTGAATTCGGTAAATCAACGTCTCAAGAGGTCCCCACAATTTTTCCGTACCCGTAAAGTCGACGAAACTTTCATCGATACTGTACACATGAATCGCTTCTTTTGGCACATAGCGGTTCAATAACCTCGTTAATTCCATCGACACATCGATATAAAACTGCATTTTCGGTTCAATTAAACGAATGCTTGGATCGTCCGGAATCTCATATAGACGCATACCTGTCGTTACACCAAATCGCTTTTTCAATGGCGGCGAAGCAGCCAGTACGACACCGCCTTTTCTTTCGATATTGCCAACAATCGCAATCGGCACTTCCATTACGTCGAGTCCTTCCATTGCCGCGGCACAGCTCGCGTAGAAGCTGCGCATATCGAGGCACGCAATTTTTCTATTCGGTAATGGTTTCATATGGTATTCACCTCTCAAAGGAACACATGTTCTCATGAGTAGTATACCCCCATTTATTGCGTTCAAGCAATGGAAATTAGCGGGATTTACGTGTATTTGTGGTGAATTCTCCAACTAAACAAAAATACCCCGAAAATCAGAGTGCGACCTCTCACTTTCGGGATATACTATTCATGTATACTTTTTTGGTATAGTAATTATTTACAGGGAAATATCTTGAGGGGGTTGGCCTGATTTATTCATCAAACGAATCGCTTCTGGTTCGATTTTCAAAATAACTAAATTCGGATCTTCAGGACCATCAAACCATGCCTTCATATGATCGTTCCAAATCTTCTCTTTTAAGCTTTCGTCATCGGAAATCGTGACACGACCCGAATACTCCACAAATGCATCACCGAATCCTTCGCCTTCATAGCCAAGAAGAATATGCGTATAAGGATGATCTTCGAGCTCATCCACCTTTTCCGTTTTCTTATTAGTCGGTGTATACAAAGTTAAACCATCACTCATGAATGTCATATACCGGCTGTACGGTTTATTGTTATCCACCGTTGCCATCGTTCCTATCATGCTCTCATCCAAGATTTTCTGTACTGTGTCTTTTGCAGTCATTTATTTCCGCTCCTTTCGCGATTACTCCTAGTCTTCCCACCTCGACATTTTCTAAACCTTAAAAGGATTGCAAGCAACTCACTTTAACCAATATTGACTGCCATTGCGCGTCTGACCGAAATAGCCGTATTCAATTAAGTAATTCCGAAGTGTAATGAAATCTTCATGGATTTCCGAAAGCCGATCATTCATCTCATGCTTACTGTACGAAATGTCACCGTCAAAGCGCTTACTAATTTCCTGGACAATAATTCTTCGCTGTTTTTCCGTCGCCGGCATCTCTTTTAACTGGCCATCGGTTCCTTCAGGGAAAAACGTCCGTAGTATCGCTTGCTGCTCATCCTCGGCAACCAAATAATCATCGTGGAATAACTGAGATGCTTTATGCGGTGGAATAAATGCCTGCTCGTACGATTCGCGTTCTTTCAATAACTCCATCATCGCAAGGAACACTTTCGCCTGCCGTTCTTTTTCTTTCAATGCAAAGCGATGATGCCGCACAGTCGTCGCACTGCCAATCTCCAATTCTTCCTGTATACTTTTATCGCTTTTTCCTTGATAGAATAAACGCAACAGATCACCTTGATGATCGGTAATGCCTGACCATTTCTTATCGAGTTCAAGCAAATACACAAACACCGACTGATGCGAATGTTCGATATGCACATGCATAAATCGCTGCGCTTCATACAATGCATTCTCGTACGGATAAATGACACCTTTTTCGATTTGTTTACCGCATAATAAACAATTATACGATGTGGAACTTTCTATATACCCTTGCTTTAATTCCGTTAACGAAGCATCCCAAAACGTTTCCGTAAACTCCATGCATCCCACACTCCTATTACATTTTCAGCACCAACAAACAAAACCACTATTTGTTTACCCATTATGATCTATGATACCTCGTATATACTCTGACTTCAATAGCGCGGCAAACAATATATCATTTTGTTTACTCTCTAGTTTACAGCACTATCCATACAGTCGCCAAACAAATTCGCACGTGATACACTGATTTCATACATACACAAACGGGGTGACATTATGTGTTTACTGGCATTTCAATTACAAAGCCATCCGAAGTATCAACTCGTCATGATGGCGAACCGAGATGAAGCGTACGGACGTCCGGCAGCACCAGCTAACTTCTGGAGCGATTATCCCGACATTTTAGCAGGGCGCGATCTCGAACAAATGGGCACGTGGCTCGGCATTAATAAACAAGGGAAAGTCGCTGCGCTGACGAATTATCGTGACTTCACGCTACCAGAAACAGGCAAACTCTCACGCGGTCACATCGTATCTTCCTATCTACAATCGGAGCTCTCAGCACGCGCATTCATGGAGCAACTGCATACGAATCGAGAGGATTATGCCGGCTGCAACGTACTTGCTGGGTCAGCTAAGGAGATGTATTACTACTCGAACATCGAGCAATCTATCCAACAGCTAACCCATGACACACACGGACTGAGTAATGCATTTCTAAATACTCCGTGGCCTAAGGTAGATAAAACGAAAGCTTTGCTGGCGGAATATTTGGATCAAACGGAGACGATCGATCCAGATATATTATTCGGCACGATGCAACGAGCGGAACGATTTCCAACCGAACAACTACCTGATACCGGCGTGGGTGAAGATCTCGAAAGTTTACTGTCTTCGATATTTATTGCGTCAAAAGACTATGGCACACGTTGCACAACGGTACTGACAATAGATAGCGAAGATCATGTAGAATTCGAAGAGCGCACATATGAAAAAGGCGTATGTACAACCACTAAAAAATTTTCATTTCACATTGAAAAACCGGCTCACTCTTAAAGGAGTACAGCCGGTTTTTATCTGTTTTTCATACATTATTTTCATATAATAATTACAGCATGTCCATGTACTTTTTGAATTCAGCTAAAGCTTTTTCACGATCCCCCGTACTAAATAAACGCTTATAATCCGCTCCGATTATGCGATAATGTCCACCCGCGGTATGTTGTTGCAACTTATATTGCTGCCATTGTCCTATCTCCGTCCACCAATTAATAGATGCACTCGCAGCGGTTTCTCGCGAATGAATCTCTGTATGTACTGCCATTTCAGCTAACTCAATCGGATCTTCTCCCATAACCGAACGCAACAGAGCACTCTCGCGAAACAGCGCGCAAACCACTACCGCCGTAGCCCAACCAATTTCCTGTCGGCCTTTCTCTAGCTGTACTAATGTCTTCTTTGAGATGCCTATAATCTCCGCCATTTGATCTTGTGTATAGTCCATTTCTGTCCGAATTAACTTCAAGCGGGGCGACACTAAGTCCATAACCGTCTGCTTATTCAACGCTTTATTCCTCCTTTACACTCAAAGTGTATATTTACACTATTAGTTACTTAAGTCATTTAAATTGTAAATTAGTTACTTATTGTGTGCGTTTTCTTCATTCGAGTAAATGGTCTTTTCACTCTACTAACAGTGTATCACAATCTAAATTACTATATAAATCTACATAGAAAAACCTGCTGAACCAAAGCTCAACAGGTTGTAAAGATATCGTATTAAATTGTTCTTGTAGAATCCCAGTTTGTAATATCTTCCTCTAGTGGAATCTGTGCAGCTCGAGCTTTCACCGCTGCATTGAAGAACAAAGCTACTAGGAAGATCGAGATGACAGTTGCGCCAATTAGGGAGACATTCATTGGTAATCCGAATCCAATGGCTGCGTTTAGTATATATGTCATCGTCGCCATCAGCATGAACGTCCCAGGTATGAGTGCGACCCAGTAGTTCTTACCGGCAATGAAGAGATACATCGCTCCGACAAATAACGCAATGACGGCCGTTGACTGATTCGCCCAAGAGAAGTAGCGCCATAGGATGTTGAAGTCTATTTGAGTTAAGGCAATCGAGATTGCGAACATCGGAAGCGCAATCCATAGACGGCTCATGACTTTAGCTTGTGGGTACTTGATGTAGTCCGCAATAATCATGCGTGCACTACGGAATGCTGTGTCGCCTGATGTAATGGGTAAGATGATGACACCAATTACCGCAAGTGTTCCTCCGACAGCACCTAGCATCGTGATAGATACTTCGCTCACAATAACTGCTGGTCCGCCAGCTGCAAGCAATTCATTCAATGTTACACCGTTGAACAACGCCATACCAGCCGCTGCCCAGATCATCGCAATAATAGCTTCTGCGATCATCATGCCGTAGAAAATTTTGCGACCTTGGCTTTCATTCTTCGTTGTCCGGGAAATAATCGGAGACTGAGTCGCATGGAAACCAGATAGCGCTCCACATGAAATCGTCAAGAACAATAACGGGAAGATCGGAATATTATCTGGATGTAAGTTCGCAAATGTCAATTCCGGAATCGGAACACCTTTGATGACCATCATGCCGCCGATACCAACTGCACTGATCACGAGTAGTGCGCCGAAGATTGGATAGAAACGACCGATGATTTTATCGATCGGTAATAGTGTGGCCAAAATATAATAAAGGAAAATAAGGACGAGAATGATTCCCATAGCCATCCAACCATTCATCAAGTTGTACAGCAATCCTGCTGGTGCCGAAACGAATACGGTACCGACTAGAACGAGTAATAAAAGTGCAAATGCGTTGACGACGTGTTTCATAAATTTCCCGAGGAATTTTCCTGCCAGTTCAGGCAAGTGTGCTCCGCGGTTTCGGATGGAGATCATACCTGTCAAATAATCGTGTACAGCGCCTGCGAATATCGCCCCGACGACGATCCAGATAAATGCGACGGGTCCGTATAACGCTCCCATAATCGGGCCAAAAATCGGGCCTACACCTGCGATATTTAGTAATTGAATCAATGAGTTCTTGCTAGTGCTCATTGGCACATAGTCGACTCCGTCCGCGCTCGTATACGCCGGTGTCGCACGTTCTTCCTTGACGCCGAACATTTTGACGATGTACTTACCATACGTAAAATATCCGACTATTAATAATACAATAGAAAATAAAAATGTAATCATTGCTACTTTCCCTCCCTTAAAGTGATAACGCTTACATTAACTATAATAGAAAGGTGTCCAAATGATGACAAAATCTCGCAACATGTCAGAATCGCGAAGTAAGATGCACTCCGGGAGATTAACATGTTACGAGACTTTTTATCCTTCGAGACGTTGGCGTAATTCTTTGACATAATTTCGGCTAACTGACAATTTCTCCGGACGTTGATCAACCTCTAGTTGATACGCTCCGTTGAACCACGGTGTCAAACTACTGACGTGCACGAGGTTCACGAGAATACTTTTATGGATGCGGAAGAACGATGAATATGTCAATCTGTTCTCAAGTTCTTTCAATGTCATGCGCGTTTCGTAATCTCGCGCAGGCGTAACAATCTTCGTCCAATTTTCTTCCCGGTGTACATAGAGAATGTCGCCAATCGGGATATAGTGGATCTCGCCTTCCATTTCAACCGGCAATCGATCGATTCGTTTCGGTGACGCATCGGTTTTTGGCTGTAGCAATAACTGTTCCACACGGGCAATCGTCTGCCGCAATTGCTCTTCATCATACGGTTTCAGTAAATAATCTATCGCATGAACACGAAACGCTTCGGCCGCGAATTGCGGATAGGCTGTCGCAAAGACGACCAGCGGTACTTTCTTTAGCGAGCCGAGTGTCCTTGCTACTTCCATACCATCAACTTTCGGCATTTCTATGTCGAGAAAAACCACGTCCGGCTGCAGTTGCATCGCCTTAATAATCGCTAACTCTCCGGAATCGGCTTCCCCGACAATCTTCACCCGTTCAAATTGCTCAAGCAAATAAATCATTTCTTCGCGCGCGTACCTTTCATCATCCACGACCAATGCGCGAATCATTTCCGTCATATCCGTTCACCTCCGACTTCGGAATGTAGAATGAAATCTTCGTTCCTTTATTCGGTGTACTTTCTATTGCGAGTCCTGAATTCTTATCAAACGTCATCAGTAAGCGTCGATTGACGTTATACAGACCAAGCCCAGTACCTTTTTCAGACTGAACTTGTTCCTGCCCAAGCATGGCGAGACGCTTAAGACCAATTCCCTCACCGTTGTCCTCCACCATAATATGAATGACGTCTCCACTTTCATGTATCGAAATATGGACCACCGCGTTTGCGTCCAAATCTTTAATACCGTGCGTAATCGCATTTTCAACGATCGGCTGCAACGTCAGTGGCGGAATCTTCTCCTGCATGACGCTCGGATCGACGTCGATACAAATCTTCAGTTTATCAATGAAACGCGCTTCTTCAATCATCAAATACGCTTCGACGTGCGCAAGCTCTTGCTGTAACGTAACCATCTTCGCAGTCGTCCCTTCAAGGTTCTGACGCAAGAAAAACGACAACGACGACAGCAATTTCCGCGCTTCATCCGGATTTGTCCGTATCAAAGAAATGATAATATTCATTGAATTAAACAGGAAATGCGGACTGATCTGCGCTTGCAACGCCTGAATTTCAGCTTCCTTCGCTAGTTGATAAGCATGATCCGCTTCGGCAATTTCAAGTTGGTTGCTGAGTAATTCAGCGAGTCCCGATATTAATTCAATCGTGGCATCAGTAATCGCTTTACGTGAAGGATAGAATAGTTTCAACGTTCCGATCGTTTCACCGCGCGTTTTGAGTGGCGCAATGACGATGGCCCCTGATGTCGAGACGCTCGGGTGATCATGCGTGACGGAATCCGTGACAATGAGCCGTCCTTCTTGAATTACTTGACGCGTTAAATCCGTCTGAATCGAGCCTTGCATAATCGTGCCTTTGGAGCTGACAAACGCAAGAATATCCGTTTTATCTGTCATCGCGACAGCACCTGGCTGCAACTCGTTCATGAGAATACCGCACACGGCCGAAGCGGTATCTTTTCGCATACCTGTCCGTAAATAGCCAAGCGTCTGATCCGCAATACGTAATGTTTTCTGCGCTTGCAACGCCGTCTTTTTATCCTGATCACTAATCACGTTATACGCAATCAGCATGAATAACGCAGTCCCCATACCGTTTGCTAAAATCATCGGCAAGCCAATCGCTTGTACCAAAGCAAACGCTTTCTCAAACGGGTCCGCAATAACGAGAATGAGCAACATCTGCAACGCTTCCGCAGCCGCACCAATCGCGAATGCTAAAAGTGGACTGATATGCTTGCCCTTCTTATAGAAGTAACCTGCAAGGATTCCAGAAATAATAGTGGAAATCCCACACGAAATAGCCGTGAATCCACCTAAAGACATCCGGTGAATCCCGGCAATGAGTCCAGCACCGATCCCGAGTCTATAGCCACCAAGTAAACCTGCGACGACCACCCCGATGACACGGGAATTCGCAATCGCCTCATCAGTCTCAAGTTGCCACGACATATTTTCAAAATGAAACGTCTGCATATCCAGTGCCACACCGAAATACGTTCCGAAAATGCCAAACAATCCAAAAAAGAGTATCGCTGTCAGCTCTTGCCGACGATCCAATACATCTTGATGGATCATATTTTGGAAAAATCGAAAACGAGTCAGAAGGAAAGCGACCGCCACAATCATTCCGACCCGTTCGAACATAATGATCAGTAAATCTAGCATCGCAATCCTCCATTCATTCGATTAACTATGCATTACTTTTGAATCGCTTTGTTCACGACTGCTACGACTTCGATCCGCGACATCTTCTCGCGTCCCTCTTTCAATGCATCGAGTGTACTATGCGCAAGTGCCAACGGAATATTACAGAAGTTCAAAATCGTCTTCGTATGAATGTCTTCAATATACGCATCCGCGAGTGCCAAATTTTCTTCCGCATACGCAAACATTTCCGGTAGCTTCCAGTCATTCGGGAAGAAGTTCACGTCACGCACTGCGTCTTCCTTGTAGTTACGAAGAATATTAACCGACTGCAACCCGCGGCCAAAGCCTATCGCAAGGTCCCGATCCGTCTCGGTGCCATCATACCAGCGCCAAATATCCGCAAGCATGACGCCCACTAATCCAGCGACATAATACGTATAATCATCCAGGTCCTCACGCGTCTTGATGACCCAGTCCTTACCTGCCCACTTTGCCATACCGCGACCCATGATCGCAGTCGATTCGAGTACTTTGTTACGTGCTGTTTCTGGACAGAACTCTACCCAGTCAGCGAGACGCAACGTCACTTCAGGTAACTGGTCACGGTACGGTGCGAACAATTCGTCCAGTGCAGACGCCATCGATTCACCTGTTGCAATCGTGCGGTCTAGAATATCGCTTACTTTATTCAGTAAGTCCATGACGATCGTCACGTCTAGTTGTTCATGATCTTCGATTTCGTCGATTGCACGCATACACAGGTAAGCAGACGCAACAGCTTCTCTAACGTTTGGTTCGAGTAATTTAATTGGTATGTAGAATGTACGGCTTGTCTCTTTAAGGACTTTCATTGCTTCTTTTTGTAGTTTCGCTTCGGTTTTCATGTAAGGTTCCCTCCATCAATCTTTGCACAGGTAGTGATTATATAGAATGTGTTTATTATAGCATTGATTGTATTGAGGGTGCGACTGGAAAGGTGTTGGAGGTGGAAAAGCTGGATTGCAGTCAATGAAATGAGAAGGGTTTTAGCGCTGTTTCGCTTCACTGTGATGTATTTTATTATTAGCGAGTGGTCTATAGCATAAATGATTTTTCGACTTTAATCAGCTGGAAATACTGATTACGAAAGACATTCACCAATTTTTGGTGATCATTATACACATATATCCAGATGATATATATATAGATTCTACTGGAGATTGATTCCGTTAGAAAAGTTGATATTTTATCATTGGACGCAGAAAAAAATGTAGGAGATTATTGTATTGATGTCGTGTTTTTGCGAAGAGAGCGAAATGTTTCATTTAAAGGCGGAGGGCGATGTAGGGGCAGACGCCGTCTGGTGTGATGAATGCTACAATAACTTTGATTATGACGTTGCAAGTTTCTAGGTAAGAAGAATATTGAAATATAATTGAAAACCGAGACACTTAAACGTTAGGGTTAGTTGATTTATTTTCGAGCCTCTTAAGACGTACCTGCTCACCAAGTTTACATGTTTGTTTATTAAGAATGTTTAATTAGATAGTACTAATTGTTTTTCATCCCCACCTCGATAGTAAAAAGACATCTACTCTCCCCTATAACAAGTCGAAAGTAGGCGTCTTATCAACTATGCCGTGTACATGAAGTGCCAGTTTCCGAAACATTGAAATTCATTCGCTACAATTTATAATCCTAATTCTGCTTTCATCTCTTGTACACGCTCTAACGAGAACCCAGTTGTTTCAGCTACAAGTTCAATATCCAGATCCTTCAGTAGAAGTTTACGTGCTATATGTTCCTTTTCCTCTGTTTTTCCTTGTTCTATTCCTTGTTCTATTCCTTGTTCTATTCCTTGTTCTATTCCTTGTTCTATTCCTTGTTCTATTCCTCGTGCCATTCCTCGTTCCGTTGCTCTTTTTTCGGCAACTTCTAATCTCAACTTTGCTT
Source organism: Sporosarcina sp. P12(2017) (assembly GCF_002743035.1). Classification (NCBI taxonomy): domain Bacteria; kingdom Bacillati; phylum Bacillota; class Bacilli; order Caryophanales; family Caryophanaceae; genus Sporosarcina; species Sporosarcina sp. P12(2017). The sequence goes on along the minus strand of NZ_PDYL01000013.1, from coordinate 14,188 downwards.
CATTGACCGCAGCTTCCTGATCTAGAACTTGTTTCAAGCGCACTTCATAAGCAAGTCGTTCTTCCGAATTGAGGCTCATTTCATTCCAACTCGTAAATGCTTCCTCTAAATGTTTGTCAGTCATCGCAATCGCCTCCAGTTCTTTGTATATGTCTTCGTAAATATGTTGTTTCCGCTGATCCACTATACTCAACAGAAGCAACCAACGAGCCAATACATCACTCCACGGATCCAACTTTTCATCATACCAATGCGCAAGTAGCTTAGGTATTTCAATGAAATGTAACTCCAATCCGTCCGCTATACGAAATTTCTTTTCATCCTCATGTAAATGATACGTCGTATGATACGCATCGGTTTGCGTAATCAAGTCAAAGTTTAAGATGTTCATCATGATCGTAGGTTGTAGCGTCTTGTATGCCATTCCTTTTTTATTTTGCTCACTGTATAATCTAGCCCAATAATAGAGACTTCTATTGACCATGTCGTATTGATTGGTAAATTGCATTTCAATATTAATAGAATGTCCGTCTTGCGTGGTGACAAGAATATCCAGACGCGATAGCTTGTCGTCTTCATATACCGCGCCGATTTCTGGATTTCTGAAGGTTACTTCTATAATGGAATCCCGGCCGGTTCGTTTGAGAATGGAATTCAGAAAAACAATCGTAATTGCTTTGTTCTTCTCGCTGCCAAACAATTCTTTAAACGCAAAATCAATTTTCAAATCGACTAGATTCTTTAAATAAATCCGTTTCATTGCCCGCTTGTTCATGTGTTTTCCTCACACTTCTTAGAATAGAGTATATCATTTTTCCGATGACTTTTCTAACTGTTCTGTTAGTAACTGTATTGAAATCAGCATATGACAGGAACAGAAAATCGTCAAAACGTGGAAATTGAATTGTGTAAGGGAGAGAATGCGGTAGATATGAGGAATTTGATTTCGAGAATTCGTTTTTGAGGTATTTTTTGAAGGCGAAATTGAATTGTTCATATTTTTATAAAAGAATGTAGTAGTTCTCTGACTGCGACGAAACAGAACTTGAAAAAAAGCTACCTAGAGTCAACGTGCTGACTTTCTAGGCAGCTTCTTCTATTTTCACTATTACTCAGTCCGCGTATCGTCTTTCCCACGACGAACCAAATACAAAATGCCTTCGATTGCAAGTACAACCAACAATGAAATCCCAAAGAGTGGCATGATGATACCTAAAATCACCATCAGCACAACAAACCCTATCGAAATTTTACTCGTCGTCTTAGGTGGTGCCGAAATATTTCCTTTTCTCTTGCGTGACAACCACATGTTGAAGCCGTAGAATATCAGGAATAAAAATACCAGACAGACAATTACATTGATAATTTTATTTGGCAAGCCGAATAAATGACCCTCGTGCAGCGGAATTCCCCACGTAAACCACTTCGCCAAGATTCCATACTCCCCGTAGCCTACTTTGGAGATCAAATTGCCGCTGTATTGATCGAAATAAGAAGTCATCTCTTCAGAAGGATGTACATCTAACCCTGTTACTCCGGTGTTACTACCTTTGGATACCGTGAACACACCGTCTTCAGAAAACGGATAGACGATTGAATACGGTTTCGAAATCCTTTCATCCTGTACTTTCCGCATCAATTCTTCAACAGAAATCCCGTTATGGCCCATATCCATTCCGGGCATTTCCCCATTCCCACCATGATTCGCGTGAGGATCCGGTTTTTCAGATGTAGGGGCTTCTTCTTTACGAGTTGCCCAAGGAATCTCACTCATATCTGAAGTAGGTGGCTGTTGTTTTAGCAACGGCGTACCGATAGCAGGATGTTCTTGAGAGGCGGTATAGATGAAATTCCCCATGAATGCGGACCAGGGAAGACCTGTAAAAATGAGAATGATCATGGGAATAGTGATGATTGTACCGATTAACGCATGAATCCGTTTAAATTGAAGTCGTCGTGTCGATTTCTTCGGTTTCTTCAGCGCACGACTTTTGAATGTCATATACAGTCCAGAAAATAATAAAAAGATCGCCCAGCATGCGGCTAATTCAACTAAGTAATTGACGACAGTTCCGCCCACAAAAAGTGAACTATGAATATTTCTCATGATATTGGCATACGTATACTTTGGATTTTGGGAGCCGACTATTTTGTTATACTCATCTAAAAATACGTATTTCTCTTCACCTGACTCGGACTTCAACGTCAGCCTCGTATTATACGGCTCGTCCAGGATCATAATCTTCGAAACTTCAAATCCTTCGTTCTCCTGTTTCACAAGAGATATTCCTTCGTCGATCGTCAGCTGGGACGTTTCTTCGCTAGTACCAAAGAAAAGATCCTTGTACGCAACGTTTTCAACATCATTGTAAAACAAGTACCCAATTCCGCTCAGCGTAAGTGTAATCAGAAGTGGAGCCATGAACAATGCACCAAAGAAGTGCCATCTCCAAAACCGATTGTATGTACCTTTTTTCATTGTGCCCCCTCCTCATCTAGTTAGTTATCATTTTATAGCTAACGCAATCGATCTCATTTTGGATCACTATATCATCAATATTATGGGCCTGTTTAAAGGATAAAGTGAACGAAAGCATGATCAATTGCATATAAGCTTATGTAATTAAACCAGGAAGATATGAACTATAAATGAATTAGAGTACATTTTTTCATTTCTATTATTCAATACCAAGGACTCCTTTATTAATAGTAAGCAGATTCTTTTTCTTATTTGAATACTTTTTAAACAAGAGGGTAGAAAGTAAAGAGGTTATTCAAGAGGATGAAAAAAGTATTTGTATTGGGTGGAACTGGATTGCTTGGATTTGAAACTATAAAAGAATTAATGATGCAGGGGTTAGTCCACGGCACCACGATAGGCAAACAACTGCTTTCTATTCCGACAAATATGGACTAATTATGGGCATCGACTGCCAATACACTATATACACGAGCGAGAGGTTATGCCTTGGATCGGTCTTCTAGCAATGAATCGTCTTGAAGAATGTATGTGAAAGCTAAGTAGGCTTCCAACTGTCCGCGGAAGTTTAGCAATGCAGGACCCGAGAGGCCATGTACACCTGAGACGCTTACTCCTTCGCTCCATTCTATAATTCTTCGATAAAGTGTCGTGACAACGATGGGAGATATGTCATCCAACTTTCTTGTGGATGTGGTTGTAACGTGGATCGTTTTAATTTCATTGGGCTTACCTTCCGATATAGTTTATGGCGTATGGTTTTCTTTCATTTTAAAGTCTGGCGTACTCTCTCTAGTTTACTAGTTTGAACATGTATAGAAGTGTTGGATAAAGACGAAGAGTAGATCCCGAAAGATATTTAACAAGTTCTAGTGATAGTGATACACTTATATCCAAGTGATATATTGATTGTACTGGGGGTTGATTCCATGAATAAGGTGGAGATTCTTTCATTAAATGTAGGGAAACCTAAAGATATCGTTTTTGGAAAGAAATCTGTTACGACCGGCTTTTTCAAAGAGCGGGTGCAGCAAGCGGTTTTTTTATCCTCTGTACACTTCATTGGAGATGGTCAGGGAGATCTCGTTCATCACGGTGGTGTTCATAAAGCAGTTTGTGTGTATCCAACTAAACATTATCCTCATTGGGAACGCACATTGGAGAGAACGCTTCCGTACGGAGCGTTCGGCGAAAACCTTACGATAACAGGGATGACAGAGGAAGAAATTTGTATTGGTGACTCCTTTCAGCTTGGCGAAGCGATTGTTCAAGTGAGTCAGCCTCGCCAGCCTTGTTTTAAGTTGGCGCTTGTCTATGACCGAAAAGATTTGCCGCTTCTTGTACAGGATACAGGTTTTACGGGCTTTTATTTCCGCGTGTTGCAAGAAGGTATGGTTTCGCCGACCGATCGGTTAGTTCCGTTAACACGCCAAGCACATGCTATTTCAGTAGCGGAAGCGAATCGGCTGATGCATCAGGACAAGCATGACTTGGAATCGGTTCGTCGATTGCTGGAAGTTGAAGAGTTGTCCCCTAGCTGGCGGAAGACTTTTGAAAAGCGGTTGGCGGGTCAAGATGTAGATACTAGCGAACGGATTTCTGGTGAGACATAAGGTGGATGTTGAATCCAAGTTATTTCACGAGAAGAGGTGCAGGTTATGGAAAACGAAAAAATGCGTACTGTGACTACTTGGTTTCGAAACTGGTTTTTGGATAATAAAGTAGTAGCTATCTTATTGATTTCACTATTGATTTTATTGAACTTCCTAGTTTTTTCGAAAGTGATGTATATGTTTCATTTTGTAAGAGAGTTTCTCGGTGTAGTGGCATTACCTATCATCATGGCAGGGATTCTATTTTACCTATTGAATCCATTGATCGATATGATGGAAAGAAAGAAGATCAAGCGTGTTTGGGGTATCGGACTAGTCTTTGTGGTCATCAGTGGATTAGTTGCGTGGGGTGTGATCATACTGATTCCGATTATTCGCGAGCAAGCTACGAGCCTCATTCAAAACTGGCCGGAATATCGGACTCGATTATTGGAACAATTTGAGAGCTTATTAAGTAGTAATCTATTTTCTCAATTGCAAGGTAAGTTGGACGATATTGATCAAAGTATTATAGACTCGATAACAGAACAATCGAAAGGCTTTATGGATTCTGCTTTCTCGGGTATCGGTAGCATACTCGGAACTGTGACTAATGTGGTCATCGCATTGCTCACTATGCCGATTCTTTTATTCTTTTTATTGAAAGACGGACGTGATTTACCGTATCATACGATGAAACTGTTGCCGACGAAGATGCGTGCCACTACGTATCGAGTATTAAAAGAAATCAATACGAAAATCAGTCAATATATCCGTGGGCAATTAGTAGTAGCGTTTTTTGTAGGATTAATGTTCTGGATTGGTTTAGCGATTGTCGGCCTTGAGTATGCCGTTCTACTTGCGATCGTAGCAGGAGTCCTAAACTTAGTTCCTTATTTAGGATCGTTCCTTGCGATTATACCGATTGTCATTATTGCATTAGCATCTTCACCTTTCATGTTGGTGAAAGTCATTATTGTGTTTGCCGTTGAACAAGCACTTGAAGGTAGATTGATCCAACCGTTGATTTTAGGTAGTAATTTGAAAATACATCCCGTAACTATTATTATCGTGTTGCTGACAGCTGGGAAATTATTCGGCGTGCCAGGTGTTATTTTAGGGATTCCGGCTTATGCTGTCATCAAAGTTATTGTCGAGCATATTTTCCAGTGGTATAAATCCTATTCGGGTCTTTATGCAGAGGCATACAACCCCGCACCTAAACCGAACGTTCCCATTGAAAAAAGGAAAGTGAAGAAGCGGAAGGGATTTAATTTATGGAAAAAGCGTTAGATTTTGCTACTCACGGAAAAGTACAAGCCCGAAATGAGACAGCTCCCCTTTCCATAGTCCATAGGGTGTTGAATAATAGAGCGTGTCTTCTAGGTTAGTAAGTTACCTAGAAGACACGCTCTAAAAGTTCTGATTTCATAAATTAGATTAGCGTAATGAATGGAACAAATCGAACAGCTATAACTTTTTCGAGCTTCGTTCATTTCCCTTTGCAAAGTGCCAATAAACCTAGAACTCCACCAACAACCACAGTCAACGCAGTGAGTTTCTTCACATCCAACGTAGACTCAAACTTCACCTGGTCTGGTGTAATTACATATACGCCAATGGGTTTAATCGTGAAAGCACCGCCTCCACCTTCTCCTCCACTACCGTCACCACCCCCACCTACTGCATATTTAACTTTCGCCACAGGGACTACTTTTTGCAAACCAAGTTCAATCGGCTCTCCGTATATAAAGGTCACGTCTTTTTGGTTGGCAAATTTACTGAAAATCGTTTTAACAGGTGTTTCGATATACTCTTTCTTCCCAGCATTCTCGTTCGGTTGAGCTTGTCCATTATTCATGTATATTCCCCCCTACTTTACTCATTCGCCTTTTTCGATCAATCACCTTCAATCTATATGCTTCAATGAATCCAATCAGTCATCCGATACGCGTAGCAGATATTCGTCAGCAACATGGAAATCAGAGCGCCTCGAGCCAAACTCTCGTGTTTGTTTAAGTAATGATGTTTAATCAAATAGTCATATTTATTTATACCGATACCAATTATCTATATTCGGATCAGAAGTATGAATCATGAATTCACAAGAAAAAGTAGAAGATATCCGTAAAATCGTCATACTCAATGCGCGGCTTGGAAAAGTATGGGAAGCAGTTTCTACATTATAAACAGCACAGCAATAAATCAGCATCTTCATATTCTTTTTAATGCAGGTCTTGTCAGACGTCAGAGGGTTGGACATGAAACCCGCTTTATGCTTAATTCCGAGCCGTTGATTGAATTAAGGGGCTGGCTTAGTTTCTTTGGACCATATTGGGACAAAAACTTGCTCGCTCTTAAAGAATATATATAGGGATAGATAATGATTAGCACGAAGCTAAGTTTCTCCACTTCATGGCCAAATTACATGACGCGGTTACGACTTTATCATTCGTTAATTAATCGCCTTAACTCATCTGTCATTTGCTCAACTAATTCTGGTCTCCCATGAAATTGAGCGGGCGTATTTTGGAAGAGCTCAATTTTCCAATTGCCGTCTTTGTTAACTGTGACGAGAGTTTGAAGGGCGTTTACTGTGGGCTCAATATCTGTTTTTCCAGGTGGAATCATCCCTGCTATAGCTTGTACGATTGCCGTATCTGTTCCTATTGCCCGAACGTCTTTCACTTTAGTTACAAAAGGTGCAGTGGGATGATTTTCAAAGATGGATGCGAGATGCGATAAGATATCCTCTCGTCCAACCATTTTACTTCCATCAAAACCAATTTGAATGCCTTGTTCTGTAAATAGTTCAGCCATTCCATTTGCATCACGGTTGTTCCACGTGTCTATTAATCTTCGATAAAGACTATTGATTTCATCTACTTTAGAGATATTCATGCACTGTGCCCCCCTTTACATATTAGGTTTTTTTCGTACTCTACTCGTTGAACAACGGTAGCCACTACATACTTCACCATAAATATCTACTTGCATTTTTTAAAAAATTAACTACTACTCTACGTGCGATGCCAGATCAAGCTCTAATTTAAGACTTATTGGCATGTGATTTTGATTTGATTATCCGTTCACTAATAAACCCCATGACTATGCCAACACCGATCGGTACTAGTGAAATTTCCGTATGCGAGAGTGAAATATTAAATATAAGACTATCTATATTCGCTATAAAGCCTATTATATAGAGTACTATCATCGTTCCAAATGAAACTATTAATGGAATCCAAAAGTTCTTATTCACAACTTCACCTCCCAATCTTTTTAGCGGGTTGTAAGTGAAATTTTTATCATGAAAACAAGTATTCTACTCTAGTTCCACTTGCATCTTCTGCACATGTTACTCATTCAGTGCAATCATCTACAGACACTACTTAGTATAAAGTATATCATTTCTCTAATGAATATTCTAACTACTCTGTCATTTATTTTATTAAACTCTGCATAAAACCGTCAAAGTGATAAATAGGATTGGAAAATGAAAAAAACATCTATATAAGATACAAATGTAGTTGCTTGCACAATCACATTTGTTTCCTATACAGATGCTACTCACTCTTCATTTACACCATATTTCAGCTTGGATAAAAGACGTTAAACCTTTTTATCAATAAGGATCTGCTTCATGGCCTTTGTCCACTGCATCTTTCACAGCCGTTTTAGAATCAGGTGTGCCCTGTCCAAATTTTGATTGACCCGACTCACGACCAGGGATGTTAGCTTCTGCCGCCGATCCTTCCAGTTCTTTTATTTTCTGTTCAATACCCGCTTGTACAAGACGCCCGTATTCATAATCCGCTTGCGTGAAGTGTTCGATCATCGCTTTTTGTATGCGTACATCACACGCTGCGAGCGCATCGGAAAGATTATTAATTAATTCCTCACGTTCCCATTCTTCAAACTGTCGGAACGTCTCGCCTGCTTGCCCATAATTATTCGGTCGGTCAATTGGCGCGCTCATTGCCGCTGCGTTATACGTAGGTCTGTGCGGAGGCCGGCTTTCCCCTGTTGCTTCTTGAAATCCACCGAGCATGGATGGTTCATAATTTATATGTGGATTGTCTCCCGACTCGCGGGGATCGCGTTGGTCCATTTGACCACGTTGCTGGTTTGTCCGTACTTCTTTTTTCGGTGCATTTACAGGCAACTGGAGATAATTCGTGCCGATTCGATGACGTTGTGTATCGGAATACGAAAATGTACGGCCTTGAAGCATTTTATCGTCTGAAAAATCCATTCCATCTACAAGTACTCCGGTTCCAAAAGCCGCTTGCTCAATGTCCATATGGAAATCATCGGGGTTGCGATCTAACACCATCTTCCCTACTGGCAGCCAAGGAAACTGTTCTTCTGGCCAGAGCTTTGTATTATCAAGCGGATCAAAATCCAATTCTGGGTGATATCCATCTTCCATAATTTGCACGAAAAGTTCCCATTCAGGGTACTCTTTACGTTCGATTGCTTCAGATAAATCTTGCGTCGCATGTGCAACGTTTTTTGCCTGAACTGCGTCGGCATCTTCCTGTGTTAAATTACGGATACCTTGCTTTGGCTCCCAATGATACTTCACTAGAACCGCTTCGCCTTTGTCATTGACCCACTTGTATGTATTCACACCAGAGCCTTGCATGTGACGATACGTGGCGGGAATGCCCCATGGCGAAAACAAAAACGTAATCATATGGATAGATTCTGGGGATCGGGAGACAAAATCAAACATGCGTTGTGGATGCGGTATATTGGAAGCTGGATCAGCTTTGAATGCGTGAATCATATCGGGGAATTTCATCGCATCCCGAATGAAAAATATCTTCAAATTATTACCCACCAAGTCCCAGTTGCCATCTTCTGTATACATCTTCACCGCAAACCCTCGTGGATCTCGTGCAGTTTCGGGTGAATCTTTAGCGCCTGCTACAGTAGAAAAACGAGCGACTAGAGGCGTTCGTTTTCCAGCACCCGAAAAGACTTTGGCACGGGTGTACTTTTCAATTGGCTCATTCCCAGCTTTCCCATACGTCTCAAAGTATCCAAACGCACCCGAGCCTCTTGCATGGACTACTCGTTCAGGTATTTCCTCCCGATCGAAGTGAGACATTTTTTCGATAAAGTGATAATTCTCAAGCGTAGCAGGGCCACGGTCACCAATTGTTCTGATGTTTTGATTGTCCTGGACGGGATGCCCTTGGCGCGTCGTAAGTATTTCTCGCTCTTCCATTTGACTCTCGTTCTGTTTATGTTGTTTCTTTTCCACTGTATTCCTCCTCGACATAGTGCTTACTATTTCTACTGCCAGTATGACCAGAACAAAGAATAGATAAACACCTATACATCGAAGGATAATCGTTTCAATTATTACGATAGGTTAGACGAATATTGGGTTTCTTATGAATTTGAAACGCTATAGGGTTTCCCGGGAAATCTCAGAAGTACGCATTTAACGGGAGCAGTACAGATCGTAGATGTAAAGCAAAAGACACCAGATCTCTGAACAATGAAATACTGTTCGGGGATCTGGTGCCTCTTATGAAAAAGGAATCAAGCTTTTCTACCGTTCTTATACGTCCACCATTTCTAGAAATTGCAGTGTTCGTTCATTTGTCGAGTGATTAAAGAACGTCTCTGCATCAGAATCTTCGATGATGACTCCTTCGTCTAGCATAATCACTCGATCTGCAACATTTTTTGCAAACTTCATTTCGTGCGTAACGACGATCATCGTCATCCCTTCCTCCGCTAAGTTTTGCATGACCTGCAACACTTCCCCAACCAGTTCGGGGTCTAAAGCGGAAGTTGGTTCGTCGAATAACAAGACTTTCGGTTCCATCGCAAGTGCTCGAGCGATCGCAACACGTTGTTTTTGACCACCAGATAATTTATTAGGATAGACTGCTGCTTTTTCGGATAGTCCTACCTTTTTTAATATCTCGTGTGCCATCTTCTTCACTTGTACTTTATCCATTTTCTTGACCATTACAGGCGCTTCCATTACATTCTCTAAGACGGTTTTGTGCGGAAATAAATTAAAGTGTTGAAACACCATTCCCACTTCCGCTCGGATCTTGGCTAAATTGTCTTTCTTCTGATTGACTTGCTTTCCATCAATTGTGATTACGCCTTCATTTGTCAATTCCAAAAAGTTTAAACACCGCAAGAAGGTACTCTTTCCTGAACCACTGACCCCGATGAGAACCACCACTTCTCCACGGTGCACTTCCATATCGATACCTTTTAACACTTTCAAATCTCCAAATGACTTGTGAATATTTTCTGCTTTAATCATCGTATCTGCCCCCATTATTTATCCACATCCAATTTGTTCTCATACCATCTTAATAGAGCGCTAAAAATAAGAACGAGAATAAGATAATAAAGACCCACTACGAGAAACGTTTCGAATTGTTTAAAGTTAGAAGCAGCTACACGATTTGCCACACCAAACATTTCAGATACACCAATGACATAGACTAGTGACGAATCTTTTAATGTAATGATGAATTGATTTCCGAGCGGCGGAATCGCACGACGTAAAGCTTGCGGAAAGACGATCCGTCTCATCGTCAATGAACTATTCATCCCTAGTGCAAGACTTGCTTCTCGTTGCCCTTTGTCAATTCCTTGAATAGATCCACGGAAGATTTCTGCAATGTATGCACCGTTATGGACACCTAACGCAATAGCACCTGCCCAAAAGTTATCTAACACGATAATCGATGTGATACCGAAGTATAGAAACATTATTTGTACAATTAACGGTGTTCCGCGAATTAGTGTTATATAAATATTCGCGATCGTCTGTAGTATTTTGGAGTTTGAAATCTTCATAAGGGCGAAAATGACACCTAAGACCACTCCGATTACAACTGCGATCGCCGTGATTTCAATGGTTAGTAAACCTGCTTGTAAAAATCCTTTGTACGTATTTTTGAATACGTCATAAAATGTTAGTAAAAACTCAGGCACCGGCACACCAACTTTCTAAAAAATGGTTGGAGATTGTATTACTCCAATAACTCGACACCTTCTAAATCAATATTAAGTAAATTTCGACCAAACCATTTATCTGAAATTTCCTCATACGTCCCATCGTCTATCATCTCTTGTAATGCCTCATCAAGCGCTTTTGTTAATTCTGGATTTTCTTTATTTACCGCGATGGAAGGTCGTTCTACCCACATCGGCTTATCGATCTCTTTAATTTCAAATCCATTGTCGATCGCTTCATAACCAACGATGTCCGCAGTGATTACTGCATCTAAACGACCTTTAACTGTTAAATCTTTTAAAGCCACTACATCACTGCTGTAATACTGGATATCATCCGACAATTCTTTTGCAGGTTCTTCATATGTAGACTGAGCTACTACGCCAATTTTCTTTCCATCTAAATCTTCGGGAGATGTAATTTCGTTATTATCCTTTGCAACGAAAATCATTCCACCTGAATAATAGTAAGGCTCGGTGAAGTCCGCTTGCTTTGCACGTTCTTTTGTATACGCCATAGAAGCAATAATTGCGTCAAACTTATTCCCAACTAGACCTTGTAAAATCGTTTCAAATGGATTCGTCACGGGGTTCGCTTCAAGTCCCATTTTCTCAGCAAGCGCATTTCCGATTTCTATATCAAAGCCTGTAAGTTTACCGTCTTCTTCAAAGCTAAATGGTTTGTACAGCCCGCTTGCAGCAAATGTGAATTTTCCTTCATTCACTAATTTATAGCCTTGATCTTCAGTACCTTCTGATGCTTTCTCATCATCGGCACCACAAGCGGCAAGTACTAATACAGATACAGCTAGTAGTACGATCATCAGTATGAATTTCTTCATTTTCCAAAACTCCCTTTTTAGTTAGCAACATCGCTAATTTTTACATTTCATGAATGATTTCTTTTTAGTGAAATTTTCTATTACGAGACGTGCTTTTGTTTCTGAAGTGAGGGTATGGATTTGTTTCGAGGTTTTTTGAAACCGCTTACAATGAATGTTGGTCGGAGAGATCATTTCATTCTATTATTATACCTTTCCTCCTTTTCATCGAGACTCATAACATACTAAACTCAAAATGAATTCATCATATAACGGAAGTGAACTTCGAATCCTCAATACTCTCTCCTCACTTTCTAACTAGTAAGTTATTTACTATTAAACCATGATATCATAGAAAAGTGAACGTTTAATTATATATTCACATAATCTTTTTATTCATCGCAATAAATACAATATTTATTTTTTTAATATGTTATGCTTATATAACTGCCTATACTATTTAATCAGTACATTAAAAAAGGTACACTTGTACATCCCAAATGAGTATTTACTCATTGGGGATGTTTTTAATTTCCCTATTCTCTTTCTTCACTTTCTTATTCTCTATCTTCATCTCCTTCTTCTCTCTCCTACTTTGTATAGTCTTTTCCATTTCATCATCCAAGGAATCGGTATCTTTTATAGCATTTTCACCAAACCAGTCAGTCACTTTATTTTTTGCGAGTTGTTTTGTATCTGCATCAATATACGTAGCTACGACTAGCAATGCTCCCACAACGATCGCCAAATCATCGGAATATCCCACGATCGGTGTGAAGTCTGGTATAAGATCTACCGGTAGTATAAAGTATCCTAGAGCACCCAAAATAGTAGACTTTACCTTCTTCGGAACTGTTGGCTTTTTAAATGTATAGAATAGTAATAGAGCCCCGTACGTTAACTTCACTCCTGCTTTTTTACCAAACTTAAGAATTTTATCCCAAAACTTTTCTTCTGAGAAATGGCTAGAATAATCTTCATTATTATTAACCAAGATATTACCTACTTTCTTTTGTTTTCTGAGTTTGTATGTCTTGTTTATTTTCATTCGCTTTCATCACCTCAACGACTCGAAACGTTCGGTTGATCATATGTATACCCTCCCTGCTCTGTATTGTAACCCATGATATTTGATTATAAAATATGCTTGATACACCTTCTGAAAATTTCTCGTTTATCGAAAAAATGATATGTAATAAATGAACTAGTTCTCTCACAACAATCCACTACATTCTTTATGCTATGATACGTATAATACATAGCAATTTACGGAGGATTCCCTATGAAAAAGGTTGCAATTATTCAAGATTTGTCTTCATTCGGTAAATGTTCACTCACGACCGCGATTCCTGTACTTTCCGTAATGGGCGTGCAAGCGTGTCCATTGCCTACAGCGGTTCTGTCTGCACAAACAGAATATCCGAGCTATTACTGTCATGATCTTACGAATGTCATACCGCGCTATATGGAGGAGTGGAAGAAGCTCAATGTTTCATTTGACGGCATTCATACCGGTTATATTACGGGCAAAGAGCAAATTCACCAAATCCTCACGTTTCTCGAAAGTTTTTATACTGATCGGACGCTTTTGCTCGTGGATCCGGTGCTTGGTGACAATGGGAAAGCGTATGATAATTTCGACGAAGAACTTCTTGATCAAATGAAGGTTCTTGTCGCGCGGGCGGATATTATTACGCCGAACATTACGGAATGCTGTTTGCTGACCGGTTATAGCTATGATGTATTGCACAGTTGCATGGATGAACAGGATTACTTGAAGAGCATAGAGGACGCAGGTAGACAACTCCAACTATCAACCGGCGCTGAAATTATCATTACAGGAATCCAACCACCTAGCCGGCAACATTCTATCGGCAATATGTATATTAACGAGACGGATTCACTCTTCACTACGGTGCCGTACAATGGCAAAAGTTATTCAGGCACTGGTGATTTATTCGCATCGGTACTGATGGGCAGCCGACTTCGTGGGGTGAGCACGGAACAGGCGATCACGCTTGCAAAGGAATTTTTGCTAGCTGCCATAGAAGATACTGCTTTATACGATACACCGGTAGAGGCGGGAGTGAATTTTGAGAAGTATTTGCGGATGTTGTTGTGAGAAGTACATACTATAAAAGAGGCTTGGACATAACTATCTCACCCCGTTTCCCTGCACTCCGAAAGGCACGCTTTCCGAGGGGCGTGGCTTGAGCCGCTTCCTTCGCTTTGCTCCGTCCAGGGTCTCAAGACGCACGCTGATCCCTCAGGAGTCGGCCTTTCTCCGTTCCGGT
>NZ_PDYL01000012.1:0-111415 GCF_002743035.1 Sporosarcina sp. P12(2017) | reverse complement strand
ATGAGGTGGATAGGTCTGGGGTGTAAGTACGGCGACGTATGTAGCTGACAGATACTAATCGATCGAGGACTTAACCTATTTTAAAAAGTAGTTACTTGAACTACACCAATGTCTTTTATTCAGTTTTGAGTGAATAAAATCTTTTGTAAAAAGGATTGACATTCTCGCTCAGTTTGATATAATAATCATGGCTTTGAAAACAGTTCAGTGATGATGGCAAAGAGGTCACACCCGTTCCCATACCGAACACGGAAGTTAAGCTCTTTAGCGCCGATGGTAGTTGGGGGTTTCCCCCTGTGAGAGTAGGACATCGCTGGTCTGTTTGACAAGTTATAAAAACAGTATAACCACATTACATTATTCCGCAGTAGCTCAGTGGTAGAGCAATCGGCTGTTAACCGATCGGTCGTAAGTTCGAGTCTTACCTGCGGAGCCATTATTGGAGAGCTGTCCGAGTGGCCGAAGGAGCACGATTGGAAATCGTGTAGGCGGTTTGCGCTGCCTCAAGGGTTCGAATCCCTTGCTCTCCGCCAGATGTACGCTTTCATTATATATGGCCCCTTGGTCAAGCGGTTAAGACACCGCCCTTTCACGGCGGTATCACGGGTTCGAATCCCGTAGGGGTCACCATTTTTTAAAAATTTTTCATGCGAATTATATCGCAATATAACCCAGGAGGATTAGCTCAGCTGGGAGAGCACCTGCCTTACAAGCAGGGGGTCGGCGGTTCGAGCCCGTCATCCTCCACCATTTATTTTATAGTATTATCGCGGGGTGGAGCAGTGGTAGCTCGTTGGGCTCATAACCCAAAGGTCACAGGTTCAAATCCTGTCCCCGCAACCAAGGTCCCGTGGTGTAGCGGTTAACATGCCTGCCTGTCACGCAGGAGATCGCGGGTTCGATTCCCGTCGGGACCGCCATTTTATACATACGCTTTGAAGAGCGTCTTTATGGAAAATAACAAATGTGGCTCAGTAGCTCAGTCGGTAGAGCAAAGGACTGAAAATCCTTGTGTCGGCGGTTCGATTCCGTCCTGAGCCACCATTTATATGCCGGTGTAGCTCAATTGGTAGAGCAACTGACTTGTAATCAGTAGGTTGAGGGTTCAAGTCCTTTCGCCGGCATCCTTACTGGTGGGGTAGCGAAGTGGCTAAACGCGGCGGACTGTAAATCCGCTCCCTCCGGGTTCGGCGGTTCGAATCCGTCCCCCACCACCATTTAGGGGCATAGTTCAACGGTAGAATAGAGGTCTCCAAAACCTTTGGTGTGGGTTCGATTCCTACTGCCCCTGTATTTTTTAAAAATAATTATTTTGGCGGTCGTGGCGAAGTGGTTAACGCATCGGATTGTGATTCCGACATTCGGGGGTTCGATACCCCTCGTCCGCCCCATATTTTAAAAGCATTAACACTCATTACTATACTGTAAGTGATCATAACATGGCGGGCGTGGCGAAGTGGTTAACGCATCGGATTGTGATTCCGACATTCGGGGGTTCGATACCCCTCGTCCGCCCCATTAATGGGGTATAGCCAAGCGGTAAGGCAACGGACTTTGACTCCGTCACTCGTTGGTTCGAATCCAGCTACCCCAGTCAGTTTTGCGGAAGTAGTTCAGTGGTAGAATACGACCTTGCCAAGGTCGGGGTCGCGGGTTCGAATCCCGTCTTCCGCTCCACTATGTTGGCGGCATAGCCAAGCGGTAAGGCACGGGTCTGCAACACCCTTACCACCGGTTCGATTCCGGTTGCCGCCTTATAATTTTATATAATTACTTTACACGTGCCCGAGTGGTGGAATGGCAGACACGTCGCACTCAAAATGCGATGCCGCGAGGCGTGCCGGTTCAAGTCCGGCCTCGGGTATCTCCTGGACTTTTCCGGTTAAGTTGAGTAAAAGCTAAAGCATCTACAAACGTTGATAACACAGCGTTTGTAGATGCTTTTTCTTTTTGATGAATACGATAGAAAACGATAGGTTTTGAAAACTTTGTGCACAAATTATGCACAAGGATTACACAAACATGTTCTCAAAGATCGAAATTGTTTCTTCTTCATCTTTTTCTCTCATCTCATCTAAGATGTGCGAATAGGTCTTCCAAGTTGTCTCTACATCCTTATGTCCAAGTCGTTCGCTTACATAGTTCATAGAAACCTTTTGGTTGGATTCACCACCATATAGAAGCACACTTGCATGTGTGTGACGTAAGCCGTGCAAATTTAATTTTTTAATTTTTAAATCATCTAGTACTTTGTTTAATAATTTATTTACATTGGCATTACTGATCACTTTATATTTTGAGGCTTGACTATAGAAAACAAGATCAAAGTTATTTGTGGGAGTCGTGATAAATAGCTGTTCAAAAGTATCCATAGTAAATTTATTAACTTTAATAACACGTATAGACTCATCATTTTTTGTTGGACCAAATCCTTCAGGCGAATTCTTTGCATAGCCCCAAGTCTTTTCAATGTTAATTGTACTGTCCTCGAAATTGAAATCCTTCCTTGTCAGTCCCACCATTTCACCGAAGCGCATACCGGTAGATAGCGCAAGGAGTAAAATATAATATCCCAACCCCTTATCTAACCGATTGACAACTTCTTTAAAAAGGGCCTTGCTTTCGTAATAGCTAAGGTGTTTTTCTTCTGATCGCTTTGCTTGAATTTTCCACGTCAATGTAACTTTCCTTGTAAAGTCAAAAGGAATAATCATATCTTCTACAGCATCACGTATACAAGCCCTGCAATGATAATTTAGTTTCTCTACAGTTTCTTTACTGCGTGTGCTGCCGTAGTCATTAATGAACCCTTGATAATCTTGCCGTGTGATTTTTTGTAAAGGGGTATCTTTAAAGTATTCTTCTACTATTTCTAGAGACCGACCATAATGATATTTAGTTTGACCTTTTATATTCTTTTTATATAAATCGATCCACTCTTTGAAGTACCAAGCAAAAGGCTCTTCTTTTAAATTAGAAACAATCCCTCTGAGTAAATTTGCTTCGACTTCTCCAGCAGCCACTTGTGCTTCTTTTTTTGTTCGGAAACCACCTTTTCTAATTTGGTTTCCTTTATTACTAACTATATACTGCCAAGTTTTTCCTCGCTTTTGAAATGACGCCATGATTATACTACCCCTTCAATTAAAGTGTTTTATTGTTTATCCAAATAAGGAAAACTCTAATTCAGTAACCATTTATCCAATCTTGTTTCTGCAAAAGTATATTCAACATTGAATAGAGCTGCAACAAAACCAATTGCTTCGCTTTTAAGTTGTGGTAACTCTAAATGGTTCAACATGAATGTTGGAATGCAGAAGTGGAGTGCAAATTGTTCTGCCTGCCATTCCTGATATTCCTGGAACGGCTTGTTCATCGACCAATGATAGCCTTCATAACGCAAGATATGAGCCAATTCGTATGCGAAGTCTTGCCAAATGACTTGTTTAGATTGATTTTCATTTAAAAAGATTCTATAATCGCCTCCTAAATTATTTGCTTCACTTGGTTCATCAAAGTAATAAATTTTTATTTTCAGCATTGTAGAGACATCTTCGATAAGATTAACATGGTAAATTTGTGATGGTTCAGAGATTTTTAGTGAATGATAAATCGAACAAACTTTTTCTTCTAATGAAGATAGATATGATGTTTTCAAATTTAATTCAACACCTTTTCGATATTTAGAATGTATGTTCGTGTATAAGTTATAATAATACCCTATCTTAAATAAAAAGATAGGGTTATTAACTCATATTTTAAAAGATGTTTCATTTGTCCTTATTTTTAATGATTTCCCACATTTTTCTCAACTTTTGTAAGTCTTCCTCGTTAGAGTTAGGTAATTCTGAGTACCAACGTTTTAAATCGGGATCGGAAATAGCCTTTTGGAATTCCTCTTCATCCTTATTTATGAGCGCAGAGTTTTCTGTGCGACCTAGAAGGAAGTCTGTTGAAACATCATAAAGATCCGCTAACTTTTTTAATGTCTCTGTATCAGGGTCACGATAATCTCTTTCATAGTTCGATAACACAGCATTGGTAATACCGACTTTATTAGCTACTTCTACTTGTGACCAACTTCTTTTTTCTCTTTCCTTTTTTAAGCGAAAGCCCAAACTCATATGATCACCATTTTCATTTTACTTATCTATAAGTAATTATACCCTAACTCAACGTAAAGTTAAGTCTTTTCAACTAAAAGTTTAATAAACACTTGACAATAAACGTAAAGTTGAATAAGGTGAGAATACAAATTAAACTTTACGTTGAATGAAGGTTTGGGTGGTGAATAAATGACAAGGTCAGTAAATGAGAAGCTCAGGTTTATCCGGAAGGAATTAAATTTAACTCAATCAGTTATCGCAGAGACACTTAGCATTACAGTACAATCTTACAGCATGAAGGAAAGAGGGCAACGACCAATTACTACAGCTGAATTAGAAGTAATTGCAAAACAATTAAAAGTACCTGTTGCTATTTTTTTTGAAGATTGATTCAACGTAAAGTTTATAATGTTGAACTTAAAATTAAAAGTGAGGTGAATCATTATGGTACAGCAACTGTCAGTCAATCTTACAATTCCAATTCCACAAGATTCTGTATTAATTAGAAAGGTGGAACTAGAAGAGCTAAGAAAACTAGAACTAAGTGGTGTGTATTGGAACATGAAAGAACTAGAACATCGCACAGGCAAAAAACACGAATGGTTGAAAGAAAATATTCTCTTTCGGCAGCAATTCCGAAAAGAGCTTGATAGCGAGAATGGGGGCTATGTTTATTATCCAAAAGGGAAAGGTCAGACTTGGTCTTTTCAAGCATCAAAGATGTCAGCTTTTCTGGATAAAAACTTTCATAGATTTTTCAAGTAACCGTGATAAGAAAAAATCATTAAGTAGTTGACATGCAATTCACATTACAAACGCAGAAATTAAGAAAGGATGAAGAGACATGACTTACTTTGTAGTTCAGGTTCGTAGCGGAGCGGAAATTGAAGTGAAAGAGATGTTAAATACTGTTTTGAATAGAGCAGGCGATTCAATGGTTAAAGCTATCTATGCAATGGAAACATTCACAGAAATTATTCGTGATGACAATACTGCTGTAGATCTTTCCGAGTTAAACACAAATGATATTTCTGAACACTTGTATGTAAAGAGAATTCAAGCAGGTTTAAACAACCTTCGCATCGCTTGCGACAAACTGAAAGAATACAAAGATGCCAATTCTCTTGCCTTGCTTGAAACCTACAAAGACAGCATTCGTGAACTCTCCAAAGACTTGAGAGAAGTTCGAAAGAATACGAAGAAAATTAGTAGCGTAATTAGCGGATATATTTTAGTAGAATTAAACGTAGATTTTTATTACTTCCCGGATAATTTATGGCACTTAGTAAAATCAGTGCCTAACGTAACAGGAATTCCAAGTAAGTACAATGTTCCACAAGAAGAAATCGATGCATTCTTCCAACAGGTAGATATTACACCAGAGGTGGAAATGCAATTTGAAGAAATTCTATCAAGTGATGCATTTGTTGAAGCAAGAAACGAAATCCTGCATGAAGCGAATCAAGTAGTTGGTACTGTTGAAGAAAAAGTTTTACTCGAAAAAATTGATATTATTGCAACTAAAGTTGTTGATTCTGTAAATGAAATGAAAAATGACATTGATTCCTCTAACCCAATTATGAGAAACGTAGAACGATGTAAAGCGTTTATTCGTCGTAAACGTCAAACAGTAGTGATGCCTATGGATTTATTCTTGGCTCTTTATAATGATATTGAAAAACAAAACCTTATCCCAGCCCAAAGTTCTTTTGCATTTCTTAAACGCTTTAGATCCATATTATATAGAGACGATAAGATGGTGAGTTTGGAATGAATGAATTCATTGGAATAGTTGTAAAGGTTCTTTATAGAAATGAGGATTTTCTGATTGCTAAATTGCAAACGGATAATGAGGAACTCACAATTAAAGGAAGCATTTATGGGGTAAATAAAGGTGAAGAAGTAAAGGTTCGTGGGACATGGGAAAATCACACGCAGTTTGGGAAACAGTTTGTCGTAGAGTTTTGGGAAAGGCCGATTCCGCAAACAAAAGATCAAGTGATTGCATTCCTAGCATCGCCCCTAATAAAGGGATGTGGGCCGAAACAGTCAGTGGTCATTGCTGAAAAGTTGGGTGAAGACGCTCTGATGATAATCAGTGAACAAGGCGAAGCGAGTTTACAAGGGATTAAAGGTATCGGTGAGAAACGCGCTAGTAACATTGTAGAAAGTGTTAGGTCTACGTTTGAGGTACAGAAAATCATTTCGGAACTACTTGTATTCGGAATATCCGCTCGTATGGCGATGCGGCTGTATAAAGAATACGAGTCTAATACGGTAGCAGTTGTTACAGAAAATCCATATAAGCTAACAGAATTAAACTTGATAGGGTTCTTAAAGGCTGATGAAATTGCTCAAAAGATTGGTATATCACCCTTATCAGGATACCGCATTGATGCTTGTGTGAACTATGTACTAAAAGAAACATGCTTCAGTTCAGGCCATTGTTATGTGTTGGAAGAAATTCTACTTGCGGAAGCTTCACGTGCATTAAATCATAATACGATTGAAGAGAACAAAGTTTCGATGGATGAATTAGCACAAAGTATTTACCGTTTAGAAGAGAAACATATCGTTATTGAAGACAATTGCGTTTACCCAAAGTTTTTATTCACATATGAAGACAGGTTAGCTCGGAAACTTTCAGAAATGAAGGGTTCTCGGGATGGCGTAGCATTGCCTTCGTTAGAAAAACAGATAACCAACTATCAAAAGAAGCAGGGAATCATCCTAGCTGAGAAGCAACGTGATGCGATTAGGCGGTTATTTGAAGAACAGATGTTAATACTCACTGGTGGTCCTGGAACCGGTAAGACAACCGTTATACGTGCCATGATCGATATATATAAAGAGTTGTATCCAGAATTGATTATATGCTTAGCGGCCCCGACTGGAAAGGCGAGTAGACAATTGTCAGAAGTAGCTGGACATGACGCATCTACAATCCATAGGCTCATTGGGTATCAGCAAGGGGAAATTCCTACCTACAATTGGCAAGATAAACTTTCTTGCGATTTGTTAGTCGTTGATGAAATGTCGATGGTGGATGTTCAGTTAGCCAGTTTACTAATGGATGCACTTGAAAATGATACGAGAATTCTCTTTGTAGGTGACACGGATCAATTGCCATCAGTTAATCCGGGAAACGTTCTAAGCGACATGATTCAGTCGGGATTATCAACAGTGGCTCTTACAGAAGTATTTAGACAAGCACAAGAAAGTCAAATCATAAGTAATGCTCATAGGGTTAACCAAGGTAAATCACTTCTTATCGATAGTGATAAAGGTGATTTTTATTTTATTCATCAAGAAGATCCAAAACGAATCGCAGACTATATTGTAAGAAGTGCTTTACGTTTTCAAGAATTAGGTTATTCCATATCGGACATTTTGATTTTAAGTCCCATGAAAAAGGGACCTGCTGGAACAATTGCATTGAATGATCAGTTGAGAGACGCTTTAAACCCTGCCGACTCGACCAAAAATGAATGGAAGATAGGAAAAAATCTATTCAGACTCGGTGATAAAGTTATTCAAATTAAAAATAATCAATCTAAAGGCGTTTTTAATGGCGATATTGGTGTGATTACTAAAATTTCGAAAGAAGTAAATGAAAATAGTGAGACCGTTGAGAAAATGACATGTGATTTCATGGGAATAAAAGTATCATACGAAAAAAGCGAAACCAAAGAATTAGAATTAGGTTACGCAATCACGATTCACAAATCACAAGGCGGTGAAGCACCTATTGTCATAATCCCTGCTACGACAAGTCACTACATTATGTTGGCTCGGAATTTAATGTATACAGGCATGACTAGGGCAAAAGAAAGAATCGTTTTGATTGGTACAGAAAAAGCGATGGAGATTGCTATAAGAAATAATAAATTGAGAGAAAGAAACAGCGGCTTATCAAATCGTATCACCTCGTATACCGAAAATAACAACCGATTCAGTACGCGCAATGCAAGCGGTGAGAGGGGGTGATATAGAAATGGACATGCAGAACGCTTTAGAAACAGCAGAGAAGCATGCTAGACTTCGTGACGGTGAGAAGTTAGTTGATGTAGCTGCTGTCGCAAGAGAAGAACAGAAAGCGAATGAGCAAGGTTACGCTCTTTACAAGTTGAAAAATAAGAACAAGGCATTATTTGTTCAAACAATTCAAGAAAACCTCGATGTGCTTATCAGGAAAGAATTCCTGACAAATGCAGAGTTAGGTTTTCTTTTTTCATTGATGCCGTTGGTCCAACTACATTCAAATGGCATTACCGATAGAGAAACTGGACAATTTATGACAGTCTCAGAAATTGCAAAGTATTTAAATCGTGATCGAACAGGAATTAGTGCAACAATCCAAAGTCTTTTAGTAAAAGGAATATTATTTGAACTCGTAGATTCACAAGAGATTAAGGAACATAAAAGAAGCGTTACGCGAAGACCATTATTTATGAATCCCGAAATTATTTACGCCGGAGATCGAAATAGAATAAATGCTACATTATCAAAATTGGTTATCGAATTTGATAAATTGGAAAGAAAAAAGGCGTTGCTTTCCTGGAAGTTATGGATAAAAAATGGAGAAGAGTTCGGAAGGTTGTATAGCAGGAAAAGTTATTTGGAATTCAAAAAACTGAAATGAATTAGCGAGGTGTCGAGAAAATACGTCACCCATTATTGTTGATTTATATAGAGTTTCAACACTTCTTTTAGAGGGTGTCGAAAAAAATCTACACCTTCTATGCGCATATTGAAGGGATTAATATGAAAAAGGGGTGTCGAAAAATATCGACACATGTGTAGATAAATCTCTACACGGAAAAGTCTGTGTAAACGTTGTTGTGAAAGGGTTTTTTGGGAATTTCAGAAAGTCTCTCTATCTCACTCTTATATATACAACTGCCATACTAGAATTTTCACCTGTATCTTGAGCGTAAAGTTCGGAGGAAAGTAGTTGTAATTTAAAGCGTATGATATGTCATTATGTTTTATAAAAGATTGCAAACCTTATTATTTTGCAGTAGTTTTGGAAATAGAAATTGGAACGAATTAAAACCTGGGCTGAAAAAAAAGAGAAGGATCGCGATGTCTGCTATTTCAGCTCTTCAATTATTCAGCCCATGTTTTAACGCGTTCACCGCCATGATCCAAATTTATTATAGTGAATATTTATGTGAATCAAACCCGTTCAGTTGAGTGGTATAAAAGTTGAAGTAACGATTCAATTACATCAAATTTGGAATACTTTTCCTTTTTCGAAAGGTTTTTTGGGGTATCTTTGCTATAATGATATTGAGTATTAAAAAAGTTCTTGAAGTTCAACAATCGGGCCAGTATAAACGAGTAAGAGGTGTAAAGGTATGTATAAAGAGTTAGGTAACCACGTAGCAATAAAAGAAATTATTTTTAATGGAAAACAATACTCTAAAACTAAAAAAACACTTGGTATATTTTATATTACCTTATTAGCCTATTTTCAGGCTACACAAAATTATATTATTGGTGGTACTTTGGCAGCCATAGGTATTATCGGTGGTATTATTTATATTGTCAGTAAAATTTACATTTATAATGAACAAAAGAATATCATAGATATTATGTTCCTCATAATATATTGCGTGTTACTTGTATGGGGAATTTATATAATTTATACACTGTAATACCTTGCTATCTGTGATTCATTAATAGGGTGCGATTCTTGACGAAGAATTGTGCCTTTTTCAGTAATAGTGCAAGATTGTAAAAGTTTAAAATTCTAAAATGAGAGTTAATTCTAATGGTATTAATACGGGAAATGGAGGTTTTCATATTTGATAAGCATTATAGTTCTTATAGCAGGAATAATGGCTTTAGGGTTAATAATATTAGCTGTATATAATGTTGTTATTAGAAAAAAGAAAGTTAATAATATGTATACACCGTTTGATGATGCTACCCGTGGGATTAAGGATGAAGATAAGCAAAATCATCAGTAAATACACTGAGAAAAAAGTGTTTTATCTTCCGTTAAAAGGTGCGTTTGCTTTATAAGCGATTGTGTCTATACCGCAATCAGGCCATTTTGCAGAGAAATGGGGGTGTTTCGATGAAGAAGAAATCACTCTTTTACTAGCGAATATTTGTACTTGCTGTTATGTTTTTGCTTTTTTTAATGAAAGTAATAAACCTAGACACCTTTTTAACAATGATAGGTGGAATAATAGTCTTTGTCGGTATCCCTGAGACTATAAAGGCAATAAAGGATAAAGACAGAAAAGAAAATCCATAAACGGGTGCAGTTGTGGAAGAAGTACTGTGCCTGAATTGGGCCAAATTGTTTAGATCTCACCCTCGAAGTAATGAATTTTTTAAAAAAAGAGGGATTAGTAATGAATAAATATCGTGGTTATGCAATGATAAGTGGATTTTTTGGAGCATTTCTAATTGCGACTGGTATGATGTTGAAAAATATAGTTACTTACTCACCATCAATCGGTTGGATAGGTGGAGCCGTATTGTTTTGTGTTGCTACTTATTTCGCTATAAAATCAAATAAACGTAGTGCGGAAATGACTTCTTAATATTTAACAAACTGAATTTGGACTTCTACAAAAGGTGCGATTGTGGAAGATGATTTATTTGTAGACACTTAGTTGATCGGAGTGGAAGCCGGCGACTCTGGGAGGATTGAGGACGAATGACAGTTAATTCGTCCCGGGGACATGTGAAACAACCAACGGTAGCGAAGCGAACGGGTTGGTCCACCGCACGCCCTCCAGAA
This sequence comes from Sporosarcina sp. P12(2017), assembly GCF_002743035.1. Lineage (NCBI taxonomy): Bacteria > Bacillati > Bacillota > Bacilli > Caryophanales > Caryophanaceae > Sporosarcina > Sporosarcina sp. P12(2017). The sequence continues at coordinate 100,549 of NZ_PDYL01000012.1, read as the reverse complement.
CGCGTCCGACTGCAACGCAGATCAACGGTTTCAGACCACTATCTAGCTATCGGGAGCGATTACAGGACAAAAGTTATTTGGAGACGCTTAGTTTTGAAAGATATCTTTAACTGAAATCCCATCGCTCTAATTTTAAAAGTTAGATGACTATCAATTATGTATAGAACTTTTCAAATATGAGTTACAATAATAGAAATACTTTACTTGTATAGTTGGGAGGTTACACATTTGTTTGAAGTTATTAATAAAAAGAAGGCACAATTAGATGCTGCTCGTCCTTTACCAAAATATACATTGAAAAGTTTACGAGAGAAGTTATTTCTAGAGTGGACCTATAATTCAAATGCCATTGAAGGAAATACATTAACCATGAACGAAACGAAAGTGGTTCTTGAAGGGATTACAATTGGTGGTAAGACGCTGAGAGAACATTTGGAGGTTATTAATCATCGTGATGCCATTAGTTTTGTTGAAGAAATTGTCCAAATGAGAGAATCTCTTTCTGAATGGCAAATAAAAAATTTACATCGATTAGTACTCAAAGGAATTCATGACGAGTATGCAGGTGTTTACCGTAAAGAACAAGTCTTTATTTCGGGTGCTACACATATACCACCAGCGCATTATCTGATCCAAGAAAGAATGGAACAAATGATGAATTGGTATCAGAACGAAGGAATCCACCTTCATCCTGTTGAGCGTGGCGCGATGTTGCATGCCATATTTGTTGGTATTCATCCTTTTATAGACGGAAATGGACGTACTTCAAGACTTTTGCTTAATTTGGAGGTAATGAAAGATGGATTTCCTCCAGTGATTATTAAAGTGGAAAATCGATTGGCCTATTACGAAGCTCTCGATAAAGCACATACGACAGAAAATTATAGTGACTTTATAGCGCTAGTAAAATGTGAAGTAGAAGATTCCCTTGACTTATATCTAAGTACGATCAGTTAAAAGCATCTCTATGAGGTGCTTTTTTGCAAACAATAATTGCGCTTCAATCGGGCCATAGAATTGAAGTTGTATTAATATGAAGTGAAAGAAAAATCGAACTTTTTAACGGTGAATTGGGTCCTAATTGTAGAAGAAAACAATTGAGGAGGGTTACTTTGAAAAAGGTATTTTTAACATTTTCTTTATCTGTTTGTGCCTTGATTTTGTTTGCTTGTCAATCTCAAGAAAAAGAAATGACGTTGTTAGATGATATTTCATCAATTTCTATTTCAAAATCCTATGGTTATGGTGGAATAAATGAAAATTTCTTTGTAACAATTGATAAAAGTGAACTCATATCAAAATTAGAAGACGTTTTAAATGGTGCAGAGGGTAAAAAACAAAAGATTGATGTAAGTAAGGAAAAACCAGATTATGATATATTGGTTAATTATAAAAGTAGGGAAACTCACGGATTGCATCTTGTGCTTGGGGATACGGGAGAAAAGAGCAGAGTTATGTATGTTGGTCACGAACAAAATGGCTTTGATATTTCACCTGAAGGCACAGAAGTTTTAAAAAAGTTGATGGATAAACAATAAACAATGTTCCTGAATCGGGCGCGATTGTTTAAGAAGCACGATAAAATAATAACCAAAAAAACGCTGATTATTTTCAGTGTTTTTTTTGTAGCAAAAATCCCATGTTTCACTCCTCAATTTCCCTTAAGCAGTATTTTGTACAACACAACTGAACGGGAATATGTGAATCGTAAAAACTTTTGTACCTGTCAAAAGCAATCGAAATGTTTTGGTTGTTTTTAAGAGGAACAAAATTATTAATAGGAAGAAAGGGGATATAAATTGGGATATGAAAAAATGAAAGAAGTAAACGATAATTTAGAATCGAGGATGATTCATGGAGTGGTCCACACACGCTTTATCGGGAATGATAGCCGGATATACAGTTACAGGGGGTGATTGGCGAGGAGCGGTGGTAGGAGGAATTGCAGGTGTTCTACCGGATCTTGATGAACCGAAATCTAAGTTTGGAAAGTTGTTCTTCTTTATAGCTATACCACTTAATTCTATATTTGGTCATCGGACTTTTACACACTCCCTGCTATTTACGTCATTAGCAGGGATTTTTATATACCCGTTTACAGAATTATGGGTGGCCTTGTCAGTAAGTGCAGGGATACTTGCCCATATTGCAGGAGACATGTTAACTGGAAAAGTGAAACTCTTCTATCCGTCAGCTAAATCTGTTGGGATTGCAATTCCATCATTCAGTTTTATGTGGATAGACAGAATCACAAGACTGTTGCTTGTTATAGCGATAGGTTGGATTGTACTTAAAAAAGTAATTTGAATTTATAGGAGGTCAAAAATTGGAAAACGTTGCAGTGGATTTAGGTTATGGCTACGTCAAAGCGATTTCATCATCAGGAAAGAGAATAATTTTTCCTTCGTTGGTTGGGAAAGGATACGACAGGGGAATTACAAATATCCTCGGAGATACACCAAACGACTTAGCGAATATACATGTATCAATCAAAGGTGAAGATTATTTTGTGGGAGAACTAGCAAATGAATCTCGTTCTTTGTCTCGTATCTTTGAACGTGAACGTTTCAATCATATGTATACACATATTCTGCTTAATACCGCTATTCAGCTTGTAACAGACGGTAGAGGGGGTTCTGTGAATCTATCAACAGGACTTCCACTAGATTTCTACCAGGCACAGGCAAAAGATTTTCAAACGTCTATTACAGGAATTCAATCGCATATTGAATGGAAATCAGGTCCACTAATAGATGGTGCTAAACAAGTAAATATTGAACGTGCCTTAGTGTTTCCACAAGGTGCTTCAGCTATCTTTTCAGCATTGATTAATCATGATGGGAAATATACCTATCCTCATCTAATGAATCAAGGAACGCTTATCGGATTGGTTGATATCGGATTTAGGACAACGGACTTTGTTGTAGTTGAAATTCAACAGAATGGTTCATTTGTTCCAAAAGCAAAGTTATCTGGAACGGTGGATGACGGTGTAAACAATTTATACAGGGATATCCGTCAAGCCTATAAAACAAAAACAGGTGGTGCTGATTTAAGTGAACATTATATTTCCCGAATATTAAAAGACGAACAATTAACGTACAAAGGAAATAAAATTGATTTCAGCAATATCATTCAGTCTAGTAAGAAATCAATAGCCACTAATATTGTTGACCGATTAAAAAATGTATGGGCTGAAGAATCTGATCTATTTGATGCACTCTTCTTGGCCGGTGGTGGCGGAGAACTCTTTGAACCATTCATCCAGACCCACTTTGATAATCGATTGGTGAAGATTACTGAAAGCCAGTTTGCAAACACCATTGGTTATTTAAGATTAGGAAAATCAGTATTTGAACAATTAGAGCGTCGAAATTCAGTGATTTGATATGAGTGTTAATTGGGAAAAGCGATATAGCTTTCGTTTGCAAGAAGAGGATAAAGAAATATATAAATTACTTCAACAAGTCCCGGATAATAAGCGAAGTGAAACAATTCGGCAGATGCTGAGATTCGCCTTTCGTACGATGTCGGAAGGAAAGAAAACAGAGCAAGGAATCCAAGATCTTTTGGCTGAAATAAAGTCATTAAAAGAAAAACAAAAATTGCAACATCAAGAGTTGCTAGTGAAGATAGGGAGTGCTGTAGCAATTAATAATGACGAAGTAAACAAACCTGACGACAATAAAATGAATGAACAGGCAATTGACGATAGCGCAAGTGCGATGCTATCGTCTTTTGGTGTTAATTTTGATTAATTAAAGGGAGGTGTTGAAATGGATAGGACAAAAGAAGAATTGCGTGCAAGAAAAAAGAAAAAGTTTTTAAAAGTATCTGAAACGCTGAGAGTTTGTGACTCCTGTGAATATCGAAGTTTAGTAATGACGGGGGATAGCTCACAAATCAAGGCACTTGTCGAAACAATTTGTGGTGGCTGTCCCAACTATAAAAGAATGCGGAGCGTAGGTGATGAGCTATGGCATACAGATACGAATATTGAAGCGATTCTGGAAAAGAAACAAGAGATTACAACTCAAGAAATACGAACGCTGCTTGAAGAAGGTGTAACAAAAAAGAAAATTAGAGAGGCATTAGGGTTTCACTCAGTTATTGAATTTAGGGAGTTCATATTAACGATTGCGAATAAATAGGAGGGGAATTTTAAAATGAAATTAGTAGAAGATACCGTAGAAAGTTACCGCAAAGCAGGTAGTACAATAAAACGACTTTTGAAGGAAATGGATGAACTGATGGATAACATCAACATTTTTAATTTGAATGCGGAAGATGTGCAAAGGTATTTCACGCTGTATAAAGCTAAATTAGGACTTGAAGAAGCCTATACATCAATTGTTGATTTGAGTAAGGAAATTCAAATTGAAGGCTATTTACGAAAAAACAGTAGGGCCAGGTATGAATTAAATAGCTTTGAATTAACAAGTGGTGCATTTCTTGATCTTTGGCAGGAGGATTTAGAAATGAAAGAAGGGGGCTATTACAAGCTCTGTAGGATTGAGCATCGCGGAACAGATTATTACTGCGTAGAAATGCCAGAAGTGAATTTAGAAGGATTGAAAGCGCGTTACAGAGTATCATTATTATCAATTTAAATTGAAAGGAGTAATCCCGTGCTATTGAATATAGAAGAAACCTATAGAACTGTGATACTAAAAGAAATGTTAGAAAATGAATTAGTAGAATTGGAAACGGCTTATAAGAATCCAATGGATGAAAGGACCGTAAGTAAAGCAACAGTACGTAAAACGATAAAACACCTTTTCATATGGGTGCCTATTTTCATGGTGCTTGTTAATTATATTCGCAATGGTGTGGATCTATTTATTTTCATCTACACACCTGTTTTTCTGTTCTATACAGCAATTTATACTGCGGTAATTGTTTTGTTCATTTACGCCTACAATTTTATTGTTAGGAAATATAACAAATCCAGGGCAGGAGCAAATGAAACATCACTTTTCTTTGAGCAAAATATAGCAGCGCTTCAATCAAATATTAAGACAGTAGAAAATGCGTTAATGACTAAATCTACTTTAATTCCTTTGTATCATTCAAAAGAGAAATTGGTGAAAATGATTGAGTATATGAAGAAAGGGCGCGTTAGAACAGAAGAGGACGCTATCAAACTATTTAAGAAAGAACATGCGAGCTATATCCAGCCAAATGCTACTAAGCGAAAAAAACGATTTAAAAATCAAGAAGGGTTGACAAGGAAATTGAATCGTTTTGGTCGTTTCATAAGCATGATATTTTTTGCTTCGCTAATCGCAAAAAGTCTAAGTAGATCAAGCTCCCCTAAAAGATAGGAAACAATTGATATTAATAAAAGGGTAAGTTATCGTGCAATTCCTTGAAGGGAGGTGAATACGTGTTTAAAACAATTATCGGAATCATCCTAATGATATTCTTAATCGCTGTTGTCGGTAGTCTATTATTAGAACAGTTTCCAACCTTAGTCCCGTTGTGGGAGGAACTGAAAATGCACATCGGCACTCTTTATGAATCATCCCTTGTTAAATATGGGACAATCACTACGCTGCTATTAATTGTCGCTATTTTTATTATGGTAGGAAGTTCAAAAAGAATGTGATGAGTCGTGTAAAGTTTGAACAAAAAGAAAAGAAGGAGGTCCACAAAACTTGCGGAAGAAGTTAGGGAAATCCAATGGAAAAAAGGATGGTATTGTAAAAAAAGCGATGGATGTATTCAGAAAGTCATCTGAAAATGAAAAACGTAAAAAAGATATGCGAAAACTTGAAAAGAAAAGCAAACCGAAAGGGTATCGAGCCAAAAAGCTAGGTGCATTTACTTTCTGGATGCTTTTTTTGTTTATGCTTTTTATTGTTTTCGTAAATGTGTTTTCATCCAGTGGGAGTTCGAATGCCGGCAATGAAGGGGATAATCTACAGGTGAATAAAGCTTTAGCTGCTGAGGGGGTAGAGTTTTCAAAAGGCTTTGTAGCAGAATACTTCACATGGAATAATGGTAATGAAGATCGTGCTCAACGAAAAATAAAGTTAAGTTATTATTTGCCCGAAAAGTTAAGTGATCTAGCCGCAACAGGTGATAAGAAGTGGAGTTCAAAGATTTTACGAGAAAATATACATTTAAAAGAAGTTGAAGATTTGGGGGACAATCGAGCACGAGTCATTTTTCAAGTTAAAATAAATTTTGAAAATCCTACCGGTAAAGAAAAAAAGGAGAATGATAAAAAAACAGAAGATGAACCCGTTGTTCCTGAAAATATTGAAACAGTAAAGTATATATCTGTGCCAATTGTTTATAACGATGAAGAAAGTCGTTTCGCCGTTTATGAACTCCCGAGCTTCACGTACATGAGTGAAGAAAGTGTTGAGAAAAGTGTTGAATCAGAAACAGAGGGATTGAAACCGATTAATGATGGAAGCATGCAAAACATTCGGGCTTTCCTGGAAACGTTTTTTGAAGCCTATGCAAATGACGCAAAAGATAAGTTAACCTACATCGTTGAGGACCCTAAACATCAAAATGGTCTTAATAAAACAATGGATTTTGTTAGCTTGAAGAATACAGAAATATTTGAAGGTAAGAAAGTGAGTGAGAAAATTGTAAGAACGGATGTTGTGTTGGCGGAACCCAATACAGGAATCGAATTCATATCTACCTACATCCTTGTATTGGTTGAAAAGGAAATGCGTTACACCGTGTTATTCATTAACAATAAACAATACATTGATGAGTTAAAGGACAAGAAAAAAGCAGAAGCAGAAATTGAAAAAGGTATGGAAGTCGAGGAAGATAATCAGGATCAAAATCACGATATTGAAAGCGATCAAGTGGATGAAAATGACACGGAAAATGAATAAGCAGTATGTAGGTACAGACAATTGTGTCTGTATTTTTTTATTTTAAAGGGAGGTGAATTGTATGAGTTTAGAAGGATTATTTACATGGTTCTCACAAGAAATCAAATGGGCATTATTCATCGTTCTTTTTGTTGCATTGATTGTGACAGCATTTAAGAGAGCATGGATTGCAATGATCGGTGTTGTTATCGGTCTTGCGTTCATCGGAATCTTCATTGTCCAACCAGACATTTTAATTAACATATCCGAATTTATTGCTGAGAAATTGAATTTAGGTAACTAATTTTTTGCTATACATGCAAGAGGGCTTCTACTACTAGAGCGCCTCTTGCTATTTGTTTTGAAATAGGCAGCTTGGAGGTGAAAAGACATTAACAAGATTCCGTTATATGTGCTGAATAACTTCATTCGTTTTGAACGTCAGCTCTATCAAATATTCGGGTTAGAACTAGGCAGGCCAATCCGGTTAAAAGCAGTTTTGTATTTCTTTGTGATAGCAATCGTGGAGTCTACTATCTATTTTACTCCGGGAATTGGGCGGTTAATTAATTGGATACCTGTTGGGATCTTAATTCTTATACCAATAGGATTGGCATGGTTACTTGCAGATGTAGGAACGGAGGGTAGATCACCAGTAAACTTCTTCCGTTCGTTTATTTTGTATCAAGCAAGAAAGATAAAGGACAGCTCGGTTTATAGAGGTAGAGAAGTTGATAAAGAAAAGGATTATCAATTTCATAACTATTTTACTTTTAATGCAATTGTACATCCAGAAAGTGACGATGTATCTATTGCAACAGAGATTGATGAAAAACGAAAGAACGCAATTGAATATATGAAGCGAATTTCAGATAAAGGAAAAATGGCTAGTGCGGAACAAGTCAATCATAAAAATAATGAAACAGAGGTGGTCGAGAAGGTGGCAGATGAACAACTACCAGAAATAGAAACAGAGCAATTACAAACAGGAAAGAATCCGGAAAAAATCGGAAAGCGAATAAATCGGAGCCCACTTGTGACAACTGGTATTACTGTTCTTTTCACAATAGTAGTAAGCGTCGCATTGGTTTTCGGTTACCTTTATACATTGACGGATTTTAAGTTCGGTGAGGCAAATGCCATCGCTAACAATTTGGATTCGCCTCATGAGGTAAATAAGGATGGTACTGAAAAAATAGTTTTGCCTATTGATGAAAACCTCATTTTAGGATTAAGAGCTGCGGCCATTCAAAAATACGGTGATGCAGTTAAAAACTTCGATAAATTAGACTTTGGTGAGTTGGAAAAAGCCGATAGAAATGCGGTGTTGTTTACGTATTTAATGTCAGGTAATGCACAAAAAGCATTAGATTATGTTCCAGAATTTGATAAATCAATTGTTGGTTACTATGTCGTGAAAAAAGACCTCGAGTTACTACTAGATTTACAAACTGATTCTGCATTAATCGCATTTGAAGTTGCTGCGTTAAATAACGATTACGAAAAGGTAATTGAATATCAAAGTGCAGAGAGAATGGAGATGGATGATAGACGGGCTTACATTATTGCTGATGCTTATATCGCTTTGGGACGCGAAGATGAGGCTCTTGAGTTTGCGAAAAGCATTGATGATAACTCATTACACTCATATATCAAGGAGAAAACGGATGCCAAAGGCTTGGAAGAAGAGAAAAAAGAAGCTGAAGAATCTAAGGGGAAAGTATAAAAAAGCATTTCATGGGAGGAATTTACTTGTCAATTGAAAATAAAGATATGAAGAAGAAAGTGACGGTGGTCGGATCAATTGCCCTGTCGGCCGTATTAGCTAGTGGTGTAGGATATACCAGCTATAACATATTGAAAGAAAAAACCACAGAAGAAAAACATGAAGAACAAATCAAGAAAAAGGATGATAGTAAAGTCGTTGATAGATATACTTTCGACGAGGAATTAACAGAAACTGAAGATGTCCTTGAAGTGATGATTGCACAGGCTGCTGAAAATGAAGAATCAGATGTAACATTCTTTGATGATGAATATTTGGATTTGGACGATTCCATTGCGAATGTTAAAAAGAATGATGTGCAACACATATCTTTTTTTGATGAAGAAGATGATTTTAAAGAACTGAATGATTCTATTATTGCTGTTGCAAAAGAGGAGAAAACTGAGATATCTTCCGACGATGTAGCAATGATAGAACCTGTGCTAAAGGATTCCGTTGTGCCGGAAGAAAATATAGAGACAGTGGGGCTTGAAAAGCCAATTGAGTCCGTGCAATCAACTAAACCAATAGATTTTAAGAAGCCGATAGAGCAAAAGAAACCATCTAATCCAGTTATTTCGGAACCGGTAGAACAAGAAGAAACAACAAACCCAATTGAATCTCCGAATCCAGAAGAACAAACTGTACCGCAAAAACCGCTAGTTCCAGCAAAGCCAATGGAACCTGAAGTACCGACAACTCCGGAAGAACCAACGAATCCTGTGGAGCCGGAAAATCCAATAAAACCAGTGATTCCTGAAGCACCAGAAGCACCAACAAATCCAGTGTTACCAACAGAGCCTGAGAATCCAGTAGAACCTGATGTACCATTGGAACCCGAGGAGCCTATAATTCCAGAAGACCCAACGGACCCTGTGGAACCAGTAGTTCCTGTTGATCCAGCAGAACCAGAAGAACCGACGGACCCGGAAGAGCCAACTAATCCAGTAGAACCTATTGAACCCGAATACCCGACTGATCCAGAGGAAACGGAGGATCCAACTGAACCAATTAATCCCGAGGAACCGGTAGAACCAGTAGAACCGTCAGAACCGTCAGAACCAGAAATACCTACTATTCCAGTAGAACCTGCCGATCCTGAAGTTCCCACAGAAACAGAAGACCCAACGGAACCTGTACACCCAGTGGAACCGATTGACCCAATTGAACCAGAACTTCCAACTGATCCAGTAGAACCTGGAAATCCAAACACAGAACTGGAAGAACCAGCAGAACCGACAAACCCTACAGATTCGGAACAACTAGAAGAACCCGTTATTTCTATCGGACCGAACGAGGATGCAGAATAATGATAATGAAAGAAGCTGTGTTTAATTTGCGGCTTCTTTTGTTATTAAAAAACTATGAAGGAAGTGGTACACATTGAAAATCGAGTTTCCGATTAAGCATATAGAAAATAATTTAATATTTGCCCATGATAGAACAGTTTGGGCATATTACAAAATAGATGGATTTAATTATGACTTTTTAGAAGATGATGAGAAAATAATTCCATTTCAACAACAGATGTCTTTTCTAACAAATATTGGTCTTGATTTACATTATTTAGTGATTCCTAATCCAACGAATATTACAGGTATTTTGAACGCTACAATTAATGAAATGAATATGAAAAGTTATCCGTTGAAAGAAAATGGCATTCAGTATATAAATCAAGTCAAAAGAGCTTTAGAAAATGAACGGGAATTGAATGAGTCTAGTGAGTATCATCACTACATTGGTATTCAACTAGATCCCGAGAAAAATAAATATGCCTCGGGTAATGCTGGTATCAATGCCCTTACATCTGTTAAGAAGTTTATTGAAGGATTCAGTTCTCCTTTATATCAAGCGTTAGGATTGTATCCCGATGACATTTTAGAAAGCCAAATTAAAGCTTTTCAAAGCCAAGCCGTGTCAATAGAATCATCAATAGCTAACTCATTCGGTTCACGGATTCAAAAAGTAACGACGGAGGAATTAGTATTTATTATTGAAAAAAGTTTCAGTACAAGAAATAACAATACGGATGTGCAGCTTCGTAATTCATATGAAATTGGTAAAGAAGTTGAAGGGATTGATATGCAAGGAAAGAAATATAAAGCGATTCGTAATAATAAGAAGGAATTCTTTGATGTGCAAAATACGAATATCAAAGAAATTGGTCCTAAGACATTGATGTTGAGTCGAATTACTGATGCGAATGAGATTGAAAGTCTGTATTGCCAATACTTAACGATTGAATATATGGACGATGTTCAGCATCATCCCGGTAGTGAATGGCTATACCGGATTCAATTGCGAATGCCCTTTCCGTTAACCGTTTCGATTCGCGCGGAAAATCAACCGAATGAAATAATTAAGAAAAAATTAAGTAATGCAAAGTTGGAATTCAAAGATCAACGCAATGAAGCTCAAAAGGGCGGTCAAGACGTGGATATGAGTGTCGATGTTTCACAAAGTGGAACAATCCAAATGGAAAATTATTTTAAGCAAACAGGATTTCCTGGATTTGCTGTATCGTTCGTCTTTAAAGTAACTGCCGAAACTGAAGAACAATTAAAGACGAGGGTTGGTTTGTTGCGAAATGAATTATCAAAGTACGGTTTGAAAATTGTCGCACCTTATGGTGAGCAAGTCCATTTCTTATTGGAAGCTATTCCCGGCTCAAAAAAGTATCACGATGATTATAAGATGGAAGTTGCTCCGGGTGTGTTAGCTGGAATGATGTTCGGTGCTACTACAAACATTGGGGATAATCGAGGATTCTATATCGGACATACTTCACAGTTTTCAAAGCCAGTCTTCATCCAGCCCGATTTAGCAGCCAAGGCATTTGATGGGCTTGGTAACGTAGTAGATTCAATTTCAGTTCTCGTTGCTGGAATGACAGGACGAGGAAAATCCTTCTTTATGAATCTGTTTATTTATCTTGCAACACTTACTGGCTCCAAAGGGTTAATCATAGATCCTAAAGGTGATAGAACAGGATGGGATAAGGGACTCCCGTTCATTCCGAAAGAGTTCATAGAAGTTTGGACGCTCGGTTCAGATCCCGACGATGCCGGTTCACTTGACCCATTTAGAACAAGTACAAGTATTGAGGAAGCGAAAGACATTACTATGGACATTCTTTCGTATCTGGCAAACATTAATTTGAACGAAGATGCTTACAATATTTTGAGTGAAGCAGTTGAAGAAGTATCAAATGAAGATGATCCATGTATTGGAAGGGTTCTAACATATTTACATGAGTTGTATGACCTTCGTCCAGAAAGTATGTCGAATAGCCGCTATGAAGCACTAGAACGGTTGAGAGGTACGCTAGAGACGTTGAAACGCAATCAACTCTCCATGTTGCTATTTGGGGAAGTGGGGCAAAATTTTAAAGTGTTAGAACATGACAAACCGATTCAAGTACTTATGATTCAAAACCTTAACTTGCCATCATCTAGTGAGAAGAAGAACGCTAGAACGATTCACAAGATATCGGAAGCAATTATGATTTCAATCACTGCTTGGACAAAGCAATACATGTTTAAAAGCGATAGAGGCACACACAAGTTCATTCTACAAGACGAAGCAAGTGCAATCGAACGAAGTCCAATTGGAGCTGAATTAATGGATTTTATCGTCCGAATGGGTCGTTTCTATAACACGACTTTGATTAAGGGGTCGCAAAATGCTTCTGACCATGGAAATGATGTTGCAAACATGGGAATGAAATTTAGTTTTGGATTGCGTAAAACTAGTGAAGCGGAAGAAATGTTAAGTTATTTGAACCTACCCAAAACAAATGCAAATATCGAAACGTTAAAAGCATTGGATCGTGGTGAAGCTTTATTTCAAGATATTTATGGTCGTTCTGCCGTTGTGAAAATTAATCCGGTGTTTGTTGAGTTGTTAGATGCATTTGATTCTTCAACATCATCCGAAGAGGAAAGAGAGCGTGAAAAAGATAGAGTAGTATGATAATATACAACTCAACGAAAGGAAGTGTCATATTGAATAAAAAACGTATACTAAGCCTAGCAGCAGTGTTAGGTATGACTTTTCTAATTGCGGGCTGTAATTCGGATGGGAAAGAAAGCGAAACGGTAGAAAAAGAAGAAAATGCTAATGCGGAGAAATATGAAGAAGTATTTAAAGAAACTGATGAAATAGCGCATGATTTTATGGTGGTTAAGATAGAACAGAACTATCCTGAGATTCTTAAATATTTATCGGCTGAAGGTATTGAAAAGCTAAAAGAAGAAAGTGATTATCTATTGGATAAGCATAGGTTACCTGAAGAGTTTGATAAACTTGATGGGATGTATGAATTAAGAAGATATGATAACTTTTACGACGAAGAAATCAATGAGGTTTATTATAGATATAGTAGACCTGATGATAAAGGGGTAATTGTCAACAGTTGGATTGTTTTAATAGAGAACGAGGATAAAGAGTGGAAAGTCAGAGATTACACAGAGTTCAGACCTGAAATGATAAACGATGCCAATGATGAAACTGGAACAGTGCTTCATGAATTACCTTTAGAAGTAAAGGATAAATAATGATTGTATTGAAAAAATAAATATGTAAGGAGGTAACTGGCTCCGAATAACCCTTGCTTAATGAGAAGGGTTATTTTTATTGCCTAAAATTATATGAAGCTAAACTATAAAAAAGTATTAATAGTATTCGTGATGACTTTTCTGCTTTTTTGTCTAGGAGTACCAAACTACGGGTCAGCTAATAATGGCGAAGAGCCAAATAAGATGTCCGATATCATGGATATTATTACGGATCAATATGGTGAATTTAAAGACGACGGAAAATCTTATTATCACTTAGATGCAGTTTCGGATAAGGACGTAGAGTCATATGACGAAGGGGGAAAGTTTTGGGCTGATACTTACGATAAACTTTTTGGGTGGGCTGACGTTAAAGAGAATGTTGGGAATAAATTAAGTGAAATGGTTAATTTGGTTAACAATATTGTTTTTGATATAAATATATTTTTGACATATACAATGTTAATTATGTATGACTTGGCTTATACCGCTGATTTCACCGAGAAAATAATTATAGAACTAGATACCTTAATGTCCAATATCACCGGCATTTCAGGAGGAATGTTTAGTATTGGGAATGGTCTATTTGGGAATTTAGTGAAGTTAATCGCTATAATAACGGGTTTGTATGCATTGTACGTGTTCATTATTAAACGTGCTTTTTTTGAGTCTTTTTCTTCTGTCTTTCAAACGATTATCGCATTAACAATCGCAATTCTGATGTTTGCAAACTACACAACGTTGTTAACAGGCGCTAATAAAATAACAACAGAATTAAGTGGCTTTGTTGTTAGTCTTCCAAGTCATTCTCAAGATTCCGAATCATTGGTACCAGAATCCAATGTTAATATTGGTGACCCAAGAGTAAAAATGAAAGACAGTATATGGGGAATGTTTGTAGATAGACCTTATTTGTATATGCAGTATGGTACGCACGATATAGAGACGCTAGGTGATGGTGATAGAAATAGCGGAATCCAGCGGGTTAAAAATATTCTAAAAGTGCCTCTTGGCGAAGATAGACAAAGAAAAGTTATAGAGCAGGAAGCCTCGGTGGAAAAGTACGGAAACAACATGATGAAGTATTCCGCAGTAAATAGCCGATTAGCTTTCTCATATTTCTACATGATGATTAATGGGTTAGTCTCACTACCAATCTATTTATTATCACTTTGTTTAATTCTATTTCAGTTCTGGTTTATGGTCATTGCAGCTCTTGCGCCCTTTGCTTTACTGATTGGTGCAATTCCAGGACAATTTAATGTTTTGAAACGGTATTTCATTGAGTTAGGTATCCCGTTAGCTTTGAAGATATTTGTATCATTCATTGCGTTAATTGTATTTGTAATTTCAGATATTATTTACGCTGGTGATTTTAAATCAATCAGTGGGGGTTCAAACCCGTTTTATAGCTATGTGGGTGCAGCTACGTTCAATTTATTATTATTCGGAACAATTTTTATTCTACGGAACAGAATCAAAGATATATTCTCGTCTGGATCGAATGCAATTCGTGACCTAAGAGAAAGTTCTGGAACGTTCACAGCTCCATTTAAAAAGGGTGTACAAAATGTTGCTACTGTTGGCGGTGCTGTTGCGGGTGCTGCGGTTGGAGGTCCAGCTGGTGCTATGACAGGTGCAGCAATTGGTGGATCTGTTGGTAAGGTTGCAACAGGTGAAGGTGGTATAAGTGACGTTGCCGGCTCTGCGATGAAAGCCCAACATCTTGCCCACTTGAGTAAGATGACAAAAACTCAACAAGCTGCAAAGCTTTCTGCTACTGACAAGGGTAAGTTAGCCGGCTTTATGGATGAAAAAAACTTGACCCCTGAAATGAAAGAGGAGACGGGGGAAGCCCTTGAAAAAGAAGGGATAACCAATTTAAGTGATGAAGAAATGAATGAGCAATTTGCGAAAATTAGTAATAAAGGTGATTTGGACGGTAATTTTGCTCAAACGTTTGCTAAAGGTATTTCAGATGACCGAAGAAGCAATGCAATCGAAAAAGAAAAAGATTTATTATTTGCCGGAAGAGAACAAAAACGAGAACAAACAAAAGCAGTTCTGTCTGACAAAGGAATCCCATCAGAAATGATTGATGCAACAATGACTGCTTTAGATCAACAAGGTTTGCACGATGTAAGTCCGAAAGAATTGCATTCGCAACACGACAAATTGATGATGCAAGGCGAATTGAATGATGACTATGCTGCGACATTTGCAAAAGGTATTGCTGATGAAAGAAAAACGATTCAACTACAGAAAGAGAAGCAAGATGTATACGGTGAAGTGGAATATGAACTTCATTTGAATAAATCAATGGTGACAAATGAGCTTGCGAACAAAGGTGTGCCAGCCGAAATGATTAATCAAACCCTGGATAAATTAGGTGATCGTGGTTTAAACAATGTCAGTCCAAGTGAAATGAACAGACATTTCGATTTGGTAGTTGAACAAGCTGAAAAAGGCGAATGGAAAAATGGTTTTGCAGACACGTTTGCTAGCAACATTGAAAATGAAAGAAGGGCCATCGAATTGGAAAAGGAAAGAAAAGCCATTATTGAAGGCAATAACCTGAAATCGTTAGATAATTTTCCAGAGTAGTAAATGAGTTTTTTGAAACTAGCATAATAACTAGAAAAGGGAGTTGACACTTTCAGTGAGTGAGAAAACAAAAAGAATAGTTTCTTATGGCGTGATGGGTCTAGCTGTCACGCTTTTATTATTGGGTTTTATTATCGGTTTTGTCGATAAAGGAAAGAAGAACAGTGTAGATGATAATTCTATACAAACCCCAAATGAAAATGAGGAAGAAAATATATGGCAATATACTTCAAAAGAAGGAAGTGGAAATATTGACGTTGTAGAAGAGAAGCCTGAAAAGAACTATTTGAAAATACCAGAGGAAGTTTCAAAAAATCCGACTCAAAGCGATATGTTCAGCAATAAGGATTTGGAGAAAACAACGGAAATTGCAAATGAATTTGCTTTAAAGTTTCATGAATTTGATAAAGCATCCCCTGTTAAACATTTAGAATCCGTTGAGGGACTGTTGGATCAAGGGTATATCAGCTACCTGAGGGATAACGAAGAAGAAAAGATTACGGGGTTAAAAGATGTGAAAGGAATCGTTTCAAGAAAAGTTCTGTCAGTGGAGATTAAAGAACCTGTTGCTCCGACATTAATTGCTATTTCATGGGATGCCGTTGTTATAAGTGAGGTGATTGATAGCGATGGTAAAACTAGGAAGGATACGGATGTTTACAGTTTGATGTTTGAAAAAGATGACAGCAGAAAATTCCAGATTGTTGAGTATTACTTGAATTATGACGACAAAAGATAGGGAGGAGGGAACGAACAAAACCTCTATTATGAGCAAGTAGTTCGTTGAATGATTATGAAAAAGTTGTTATGGATTATACCAGTTATAGCCAGCCCAGCCTTGCTATTAATGTTTTCACTTCTTGCCCTTCTTCTATTCTTCGGGGTAATTGTAATTTTTACAGAAGAAGACGATGAACAGATGAACTTTGGGGGTGGTGCGATATGTCGTGCTGATGGAGAAATTAGTGAAACAGTATTCTTCTCGCAATTTAATGATGCTGGTAAATTTACAGGCAAAGGGCAAGTATTTATTGACGTTGCAGAAAAGTATGGCATTGATCCGGTTTTGATGTCCGCAGTGGCTTTTCATGAAACAGGATTCGGAACATCATCGGCGGTTATTTTAAAAAACAATCCCGGTGGTTTGATGGATCCTGCGACAGGAAGTAAATATTTATATTCATTCTCAACAATTGAAGATGGTTTAAATGCAATGGGAAATACATTGCACAATCGAATTATTAAGGACGGCTTAACAACGATTGCCGATTTAGGTAGTGTGTATGCGCCAATTGGAGCAGATAATGACCCGACTGGATTAAACAAGCATTGGGCACCGAATGTTACTACATTGGTAGCTCAATTTGGTGGATTAACGATGAACTGTGAAGTGCATGTCGTGGGTGACTGGATGCTTCCTGTATTAAATGGATTGCGGATTACAAGTCCGTTTGGTTATCGAACTCATCCCGTCCATGGCGATGTAAGGCTTCATACGGGTGTAGACCTCGCTTGCGCAAATGGTGACCCTATACTTTCAGCTCAAAGTGGTAATGTTATTTTTGCTTCTGGAACTGGTTGGTCTAATGGATACGGATTACATGTAATCGTCAATCATGGTGAAGTCACTACTTTGTACGCCCATCTAAATTCCACGAAAGTAAAAATAAATGATGTGGTTTCTCAAGGGGACGTACTCGGCACATGTGGTTCAACGGGAACATCAACCGGAAATCACCTACATTTTGAAATAATTCGTGCGGGTAGCCAAGAAGATCCGATGCCGTATTTAACGGAATATAAGGCTGTTGGTGAGTAGTAAATAAACGAAAATGATTTGTCCGACGCTAATGTGATGTGGAAACGTTGATAGAACAGTATTTCCGATTACCAACGTCGGACGTTGAAGAAAATGAACGTCCGACGTGAAAATACTCTCCAAATGGTGTTGTTATAAGGTTTCTATTTCCTAACGTCTGACGTTGGGTTATTCGTGTTGGAAAATGATTATAAACGTCCGACGCTCGGTTTTAAGAATGCAGATACATCAAGGGATTAACTGGTGAAATAACGTCCCCAAATAAGAAAGGAATGAATTTGGTGGAATCTGAAAAGAAGATGCTTTTTGAACAATTAAAAAGCCTAGAGGAAATGAAAGTTTATTTAATGTCACAAATAAATAAGTTAGGAGGAAATGATGCTGCCATAAAGAGGACGTCAGTCTATCCAATGGCAAAGGTGAAACCAATGATTATCAATGGTTATCCTGTTTTTCAGTTTTCATACGAAGGTGCTTTACCGCTTTATAAAGAATCTGATAGGGATTATCTAGCAATGATTAGACATTATTATTTTCGCGCGACCCATGATTCATATGACTTTTCAAAGATTGATTATCAATTTGATAAGTCGGTAATTATTATCGCTCAACATTTTGAAAATAAGATTATCCGTGATTTAGATAATCGAAATCGAAAGCTTATTCAAGATGCAATACGGCATACAGGACTAATCGGTGACGATAGCTGGTGGAGGGTATGGAATTTTGATATAGGGTTTCTTGATCCAAGAGGAAATCATGTGCAAGTCTTTGTAGTATCGCAGGAAAACTTCGAGGGTTTTATGACTTATCTAAAAGAAGAGCATTTTCATTTAGCGAAAATCCCTGAATCAACGTTGCAAGAAGAAATATTTAAAGAATATAGAGCAGAAGTGAAAAGAGAAAAGAAGGAAAAAGAGAGCAAGGAGAAAGAACGGTTAGTGCGTTCTTCAAATACTAAACCAGAATATTTTTGGAGTTAATTGTTTTAAAGTATTTGAATATTGTACCCAAGTTAAAGCCCCGTATTTTAGGTGCAATATAAAGGGGTTTTCTGAACCCTTATATTGTACCCATTAGGGAGCCTAAATTGTACCCGGTATATAAAGGTTAATCGTAAGTGGCTAATGGTTTTCTGAAATTTTAGGCGAATTGGGCAAAACGGGGAGGTTTAGTTGAATCAATTCGTAGCGCAGTGTAGAAGTGACCGAAAATAAACAGCCGGGGCGAACAATCAAAAAGGAGGGGAACG
The DNA here is from genome assembly GCF_002743035.1 of Sporosarcina sp. P12(2017). Lineage (NCBI taxonomy): Bacteria > Bacillati > Bacillota > Bacilli > Caryophanales > Caryophanaceae > Sporosarcina > Sporosarcina sp. P12(2017). The sequence continues at coordinate 81,711 of NZ_PDYL01000012.1, read as the reverse complement.
CATGTCGAAGACGGGTAATAAACAGGTGGTCAAGGTTCTGCAATCTCGTGATATTGAGATACTTCGTGGTCTGTACGAACATCGTGTGTTGAGTACGGAGCAGATCATGCGACGCTACGAAATGTCAAGGTGGTATACGTATAAGAAATTACGAATCTTGCGTAATTCAAGACTTATCAGCAGCCACCCGATCAGTGGCTATCTTGCGAATCAAAATAGACAAGGTTCTTATCATCGAATCAGTGAAATAGGTATCTCCTGCTTGAGAGAGCAGGGGGTGCCTATTGAACGAAGGGCCGATGAATTAAGAGTGAATATTCGTCGTCTACCGTTCTTGCTATCCACCAATGATGTGATGATTGATTTAGAAAGATACGGTTGGGAAATGAAAGACAGCAGGGATGTAAAGGAGAAATTCGAGTTAAACCGTGGTGCAAATGTGCAAGGCATGTTGACAAGTCCAAGCGGGTCGGAATATTTATTCTACATGTTCATGCATGGCGTGGGAATGAAGAATCTGATGAAGACAGCAAAGGAAATAAGAGATTTCGGGAACCCCAATTATATCCTATTCGCCAAAAGTGCAACCAGTTACAGTACAATTGTCCAGCAACTTTCAACAAATAATTCCATAATCGTTAAATGCCAAAGCCTAAAAATCTTCCCCTATACATTTGCAAAGTACTATTTACGTTTATTCGAAGATGAAAATAACATCATGAAGTTTCTGGAAGACTACGAGATCTATGACCTGTCCTTTAAAACGTCTTCTGTTAGCGGTGGTAAGAAACAATTCGATGGTTTGGAGCGCGTGGTTCGACACAACGGTGAAGAAAAATATCTTGTGAATCTGCTCGACACGGATTTGGTCAAGGTTTATAACATTAAACAATACCGAAAAGAAATGTACGAATTAGACGGAAGGAAAGTGCTAGTGGTAACTACTCCAAATACACGGGATATGCATGAGCAGCTATTAGATGAGATTCATCATGTTGATTACCTTGAAATTGATTCCGGGGATCTCGTGGATTATCTAACCGCAATCTAACCGACTATCTAATAGAAGGAACTGTCCTTCAAAAGACATTTTGAAATTCAATTTAACTAAAATTGAGAGGGGATAATAACATGCAAACCAATAATGAAATCATTCCGGAGCTACGGGCGATGACACGATTAACTGAACATGAGAAGGGCCTCAACAATGAAATTGCGGTCCATCTTAATAAAGACGACCAGAAAAGGATGTATCGAACAATGCGTAAACTGTTAGCGGATGAACTTGTCTTCGTGTTGAATTTAGAGGTTTCGCAAGCCCGGATCAGGAAGAGGTGATGCAATTGCAAATAATCGTTGTGGCGATTAGTTTTATACTGGCAGCACTGGGGGTCACTGGTATGTATAACGGTGTCTATATCCCATCAGTAAAGCTAATCTTGTTGTCCGGGCTGACGGCTATTGCCATTCATTTAATAGTGTGTAGGATTCGACCAAATAAGAATAAGAAATTAGATAAGTTGATGGGGTTCGCGATGACATTATTCGGGGTCATGCTTCTATCAAGTTTTGTCTATTCTTCTTGGAAGATGGAAAAGTTTCTATCACATCTTGCAATGATGAAATTGACGTTAGTGTTGCTTGTGGTAGTCGCTGTTTATTTGAATATCGTATTTATCCGGGCGGAAATCTCCTACAAGAAAAAGCGTGGCAATCAGCGAATCGAGGAACAACCGAACAAAAGCTATTTTGAAAAGCGCAAGGAAGAAAAGAAAAGAATCGAACGTGGAGAAGTAAGAATTATTCTAGGCGGATCAACCGATAATGACGATAATTGACAAATATCAAATTTGAATTGATAATTAAATTATCAGATTACTATTTATGGTATTCAAATTACAGTAGAATTATAAAAAACTTGTTCAACTGACGGCAGTTTGTCTAAGAAAAAGTGCTAACTTATTATTGCAAATAAGGAGGGATTTATTAACTGTGAAAAATAGGAAAGTAATGGTATAGTTTAACGAAATATAATAATAGGATTGGGAGTGAGATAATGTCGGATTACGAGAAAAACTATAATGAAACTAAAATGAAACAACTTGACTTATGGGGAAAAATGGTTACTGAACTTTTGGGTAGTAAATCAGAAGATACCGTAGAAATTACTGATAAGAGCCAAATAATTAAGGATTTAAACTTCATAGGAAAAAACAAAGCATTAAATCATGCTTTCATGCCTTCTGGTGGAGGTTTAGATCTAACAGGCGCTGTTGCATCAAATGAAAAAGGATTGGTGGAGCTTAACTTTGGTGGAAGTGCGTTAATAGTAAATCCTGATTCATTTACATTTCATCCAGTTGGTGATAATCCTGAGTGGTGGTATTTTAGATTAAATACTTCACCGTTTGCACCAAGTGGTGTTTATGAAGTTGAAGAAGATGATGAAACTGAAAAAACTTACAAGTCTGCCTTGAATAGAGAAGTAGCAGAGGATATGAAATATTATGGAGAAGAATTGCTTGAAATTGCACCTGGAGATTATATAGACCGTTCATTTTGGGATATAAATCATTTAGGATATAACGAATACGGAGAAGAAATTCCTCTACCAAAAAATGCTCGTGTAGTAAGCAGAAAATATAACGGCGGTGCTTTCGTTATTTTTCCGAAATTCTCTGCATATAATCATAACCCTGCAACATATGATGCTCGACATAACAGGGTGTCTGATGAAAAGTTCGGAATTTATATCAAGGGAATTGTAAATGAATTGGCTAAGAGAAGTTAGATTTTAATTTACTATACCGCAATCTTGAACAAATTATTTGATGCCGAATTTAATTCGACTATTTTATGTTTCAAAAGAGTCATAATTTAAAATTAGATACGATTGGATTATTAAACTAACATCGTGTTTTACTTGAACAACGGAAAAGTTTTCAAACAATGTTTTTGCTATTTTGTTGAGCAAATAAAATAACTTTTTTATAATAACACAAAACACGTTCCATTCAGTCAATGAATGGGACGTGTTATTTTTATGGCCTTTTTTTAAGGAAGGGGAAATCACAAAGTGTTATTCAAGTCTACAATCTGTAGTAATAAGCTGTATATCTACCCGGAAGTCGAAGTCCAGGTAGCGAAGCAAAGTCCACCTGAATTAATCGAGTTGGGGTTTCTTGTCCTTGAGACATCACTTCTACTTTTGAGGATAATGGATACTCGTAACTACAAAAAGGATATGCAATTTTGGGCGAAACGTATATCCCACAATGCCAATGCGCTACCAGAATTATTATGGGAGGAAGGTGAACAATCAAATCAATTGTTGATTAGAAAACAGAACCAAGAGCATCTGGAATTACTCAGATATAAAATTTCAAGAACCATCCAGACGTTGTTCAGCTTTCAAGAAGCTAATTGTGCTCCATTTAAATTGGATTCGATACATGCGCACTTCGGTAAGTGGGATTGGATAAAGAAATGATAGTGAAAGGAGTTGAGGCAGATGGGAATGCCAATCGTATGGCAAGGAAGTGACTGTTTCACACATATGCTTGCCGTCGGTCCTACGCGTTGTGGTAAGACAGCGACGATATTGAAACCAATGATATATCAACTACTGTTGCAAAAGAAACGGGGTATCCCCTTAGGTATTTCTGTTGTAGAACCAAAAGGTGATGTCGCGGCAATGGTTGCTGAAATGTGTGAAGAAATGGATATACCGTGTACTCACGTTGATCCCGATAAACCAGATTCAGCACGATTCAATCCAATGGAAGGTGACACGGATACAGTAGCGGAAGCAACAGTCGTTGTATTAAAAGGATTGTTCGGGAAGCAGGATGCATTCTTCGCCACCGTACAGGAACTATCAGCACGTAACGTTACAAAACTGCTTAAAGAACTTCATGGCAACAATATGGATATCGTTGATGTAATGAACACGTTGCGTGATCAGAATGTATTGGAACAAAAGGTTACAGAATTAAAACGGCGTGACGGGATGACAGACTTGGTCCATTTCTTTGAAGCGGAACTACTTGGGAGTATGCGAGAAAAATATCAGCAATTCGTAATTGGGTTAAGAGCCCAACTAGAAAACATCGTCAGTAACGAAGCGCTACGCACAATCATGACAGGCAAGAGTGATGTGAATATTGATGAACACTTGGAAATAGGCGGCGTCCTCGCAGTTAACACGGCACTAGGAAAGTTACGTAAAGCGGGTGACGCCTTCGGCCAGTTTATAATCATGCACTTGCAAAACGGAACGTTTAGGAGGCCGGGAACGGAAGATACACGCATCCCACATTTTTTGATTGTCGATGAATATAGTCGTTACATTAATCCAGATGTAGAGATTTTCTTGTCACTCGCTGCCGAATACCGGGTAGCGGGTATTTTTGCAACACAATCACTTGGCCAACTTGAAATCGAATCAGGGAGCCTTGGTCCAAAAGCCATGAAACAAGCGATTCTTACTTCTTGCCGAAACAAAATCTGTTTTGGCGGCATATCCGCGCAGGATGCCCAAGATTTTGCGGATGAATTTGGTAAAGATAAAGTCATCATGCGGCAAAGTACGTATAAGAACAGGATATTGTTACCCCGGCTATTCCCTGATTCTTATCGGGATACAGAGGATGAGGAATACCGTTTTGATCCTACAGATTTAATGGATGGCATACCAAAATTCAACTTTGTCCATAAGCTTTTGGAAGATGGTACACCACAGAAACCTGCTTTAGCAAAAGGTCATTTTGTGCCACGGAATTGGAAGGAACTTAGGGAGTGGGAAGACAAAACAACTTTTAAAAAGGCAAAGAATAAAAAGTCCAAGAAGGTCACTAAGAATAGGCTGCTTGATCGTTTTCGGGAACGAGTGAATAAAAAAATAGGGAAGGGGGCTGAAAGAATAGAACAAATAACTGATACCCCGATTGAATCTAATATCCAGCCCGAACAAGAATCGCTTCATTCATTTGAAACATTTACTGTCGAAAGTCCAGTTAATGCACCAGAAGTAGAAATTGAATCATTTAAGACAAAGCATAAACTAACCTGTAATCCCAAAGAGGATAAGCGTTCGTACAATCATCAGGAGGAAGTTAAACATAACTTCAATCGGACAATTGCAGAGGATGAGTCAGCGATTGTTACTGTTCCTCCCAAGGAAAAGAAGGTTATTGTTCAACCAACTTCGAATCCTAAAAAGAAGGAAGCTAGCAATGTAGTCAAGTCTAATGATGGATTTTGGGATTAGTTTTAATTCAAATAAATAGGTGACATCGTTCGCTAATCGGAACTAGACGATTAATGGGTGGTGTTATTTTTATTGCCAATTTTAATCGCGAAAGATAATTCAACCAGAATGCAAAATGATACGGGTTTTAATTTCAAACAAAAATAAACTATTGAAATGGAGAGAATATAAAATGACAGAAAACAACATGCAGGTTCTAATCGAAGGTTTTGACCCATCGAAAGTACAGGTGGAAAATGAGTTTAATAATGATTGGAAAAAAGTTTACGGCGCTTACCAAAATAATTCGATTCTACAGGCTTCGATGACTGGAATTGAAACGCTGCTTGATAAACCTTGCGCTGTGGTAACACTTGGTAACATCCGTGGGTTTATCCCATTGGAGTTTACGGGTGCCGATAATCTACGCCAACTCCGAGCCATGACAGGTCAAACTGTTGCGTTCAAAGTTTTGAACTATGACCGTGAAGCAGAAGTATTCACTGGATCTCGTATTGCGGCATTGGAGCACATGGCATTCATCACGCTAAAGAAAATTGATATAGATGATGAAATCATTGCCGTTGTTCGGAGTGTGAGCCCATCGCTTGTCCGTGCTGATATCGGTGGAATCGAAGTTAAAATTCCGCTGGAAGAAATCAAATATGGTTGGATTGATGATTTAACGGAAGAAGTTAAGCAAGGAGATCACCTGAAAGTTAAAGTCTTGGAGATTGATAAAGAAGAGCAGAAAGTAACCGTCAGTGCAAAAGCAACGCAAAAGAACCCGTGGTTGCGTTCTATCGGACGGTATACTTCAGGTAACGAATATGTCGGTACAGTCTCAGGTGTTCGTGAATATGGCGTGTTCATCAATCTGGAGGCAGGTGTTGATTCGTTGGCCCGTCACTTGAAGTTTCAAAATGTTAAAAGGGGTGATCGGGTATTGGTCCGTGTGTTAGAAACTGATGCAAAAAAAGAACAGATTCGTACCCGGATTACCCGTGTGCTGTAAAAATACTGAGGGGCTGCGTCAAATTGACGTAATCCCTCAGTAATCTAATTTGAGGAGGAGAAATCTATGTCAACCAGTCCATTTTCTTTATCGCATCAATGGAGCTTGCACTGGACACGAATACCATCAAACATAAAATGCTCAGATTTTGTAAACGGTGAATCACCGAATGAACGAAAGGCATTGGAAGCACTTGCGGCGGTAGGGGTAATCGGGGGAGCACAACTCTTCCGGTTATTTTCTTTGGATAAGAAACGATTAAAACGAATGGTAGTAGAAAAGAAAGTTGTTCGTCATGAAATTCATAGGAACAAGCAGGTCATACCGATTTACTCATTAGGCATAAATGGAGCAGTCATTGCTGGGCTGAATGACTGTTATGAAAGTAACTACTGGGTCGAATACAATATAGAGAATGTTTTGAAACAACTTCTGTTTTTTCAACTGTTTCAACATTTTCCTGAATCAAATATTTTGCCGACACAAGAACCGTTTAGTGGAGCAATTGAGTTTCAAGATAAACTTATTTATGTGTATGTGGTGCGTGGTGATTTTAATGACTTGCTGATGTATTTAAAGTGGGAGGGTAATAATTTCAATGAACGGCTGATTGTTGTTACCGAATCGCTCCGTTATTTGCAACCGCTTATAGTTAATGCAACGAAATTTAAAACAAGAGCAATAATTGATATGGATATACGTGATAGTGTAGAGGATATTCAAAATCAATTTTATTTTATTGCTAAGAATGGGGAATTTCAAAGAGACACAGAAGTGTCAGGAGAAACATAAGAGATATTATCCATTGAAAATTTGAATTCCGAGTTTTGAAAAAATTCGGATAATCGACTGGATGAATCTCTCAAGTTAGTGAATGCTACGGTTTTGGGAAGAATAATTACTAGTTTGAAAATAGAATGTGATATAATGGCTTTGGGGAAGTAGGGAACAATTTACATTCGCGGTGATAATCGCTGCGTCTTATATAAATGTATGATTTACTCACGTGTATCTTATATTGTTTTCCGCGTCGTCTATGTCGGGGTAACTAGAACGGTAGAATTATCCCTACTCCCCTCTTTAAAACAAGGATGTGTAGCCATGTCATTTCAGGGAAGTCCTAAATTGCAGGATTCCGATGATAATATAACGAAGAAATATAAATCCCTTAATAGTTTTCAAGATATAGCTGGGTTACTAGAAATACCGCAAGAACTTTTATGGAAGACCTTGATGAAAAATAAAGAAAATAATTATCGTACTTTTACATTAAAGAAAAAAAGCGGTGGGGATAGAATTATTAATGCACCAACAAATAATTTATCAATCATACAGAAGAAATTAAACTATATTTTATCCATAAGTTATAAAAAAAGTCATACTAACTCACATGGATTTGTACTGAAAAAAAGTATTGTAACAAATGCAAGTCAACATGTGGCGAAAAAATTCGTTTTGAACTTCGATTTAGATAATTTTTTCGGAACTATAACTTATGCTCGGGTAAGGGCTATGTTTATGACTTATTATAAGTTTAATAATAGTGTTGCTTCTACGTTAGCAAATATTTGTTGTAATAACGATGGTGTATTGCCTCAAGGAGCAGCGACATCTCCTATTATCTCAAATATAATTTCCCGTAGGATAGATGAGGATCTTTCTAGATTAGCAAAAAAAATGAATTGTACCTACTCAAGGTATGCGGATGACATTACTATTTCATGCGACAGTAATTACTTTCCTAGTGAAATAGCTTATTTTGAGGAATCTATAACGAAAATCGGCTCACAAGTGAAAAGTATAATTTCAAAAAATGGTTTTTCAATAAATATGAAGAAAAATAGATTGCGGAGTCAATATCAAAATCAATCTGTTACTGGAATAACTGTTAATCAAAAAACTAATGTAGATAGGCAATACATCCGAAAAATAAGATCGATTTTAAATTGTATAGAAAAAAATATAGACGACATTAGTATGGCCGAAAAAACATTTAGAGAAAAGTATAGTTTTCGTCAAAGTCAAATAAAAAAGCCAAAGATGTTTGATGTATTACGTGGGATGATTTCTTATGTCGGACTTGTAAAAGGTAAAGATGATCAACTATTTTTAAAGTTAGCAAAAAGATTTAATAAAGTAATAAAAAATCAAAACTTAGCTTTTATTAGGGTACCGATTAGTAAAGTTGAATTAAGAGAAGAAAACACCTTTGTAATTGATTCTTTATACAGTATCTATTCGATGGATGGCGAAAAATCTGAGGCTTGCAATGGTCAAGGCACCGGTGTTCTGATAAGAAATATGGGTTTAGTCACAAATGCACATGTACTCTATGAGAACATTGAGGTTTTAGAGTATGGCGCTGAATTTGAGAGAGAATATTATATAAGAATCCATAAATCCAAATACGGTAGTCAAGAATATTTTGCCAAGATTGACTACTTTGATTCATTTAGGGATATCGCAATATTAACCATAAAGGATTTCGATACAAGTAAGTACGGTTTTGAATACAACGAAGAAATTGAATTTAATCAAATAATCGAATTAATAGGATATCCAAGTTATAAAGATGGTCAAGACTTAAGAGTATCAAGTGGGGTGGTTATGGGAGAAAGAACCCATGCAGACCGAGTTAGAAAACAAAAACGATTTGAAATAAGTGCCCAAATATTCGGCGGAAATAGTGGAGGACCGATAGTAAATTCGGATAATGAAGTTATTGCGATAGCGGCGAAAGGAAGCACAGAAAAAGGATCTGTTCCGAATGAGGTAATTCCTATTTCTGATGTAATTAATGTATTTGATAATAAAACACGTAAGTTTTATCATTTAGCGCATTCGTAAATAATATTAACTTTTTTCTATTCATAAAACGAGATTTACCTCTTAAATATAATTGATTTAAAGAACCCAACCCTTTAACTAATTTTCATTCGATTTGCGAGTTCTTTGTGAATTGGATATAATAAATACATATTTCATTAGTTTTCAGTCACCATTTCTTATAGGTGAATGTCGTTATACCTTTTATTTATATCTAAAGGAGATTCGACACAAATGTTTAGCCTTTGTATTTTCATTCTCATTGAGAAATGTTAGGCAGACGTATTACGTCCCAAGATTGCTACATGCACACTAGATACTTACGCATTATTTGCGTGATATATATTTTAAAAGCCGATTGATCCCACTATGGGTGACATCGGCTTTTTTTGTTTTAAAAAACTGAAAGGAGTATATCAATGAAATGATATGAAAACAAAACAACTTTCGTTTTCTGTTGCAGTGGGTTACATAAAAGTCGATTGATCCCTTATGGGTGAGATCGACTTTTTTATTTCTAAAAAAATTAAAAGGAGATGGTTTAAGTGGAAAAAGTACTTACGTTTACAAACGAACAAAAGTCGTTGATTTGGAATAGGTTTGTTCAGCCAGCAAATGGAACTGAAGAAGAGGCGAACCATTTCATTGAAGTCTGTGAAACGTTTGGCCTGAATCCTTTGCTTGGTGACATCGTTTTTCAACGTTACGAAACGAAGAACGGACCGAACACCTCTTTCATCACTACTCGCGATGGGTTGCTTCGTGTAGCTACTACACAAGAAGGCTATGTAGGACCTCCCAATGCTAACGTGGTTAGAGAAGGAGACACATTCGAGTTCATCCCTTCAGAAGGGAGTGTTCGGCATGAGTTCGGTCAGAAGCGTGGTCCAATACTTGGTGCTTATGCAGTTATGCATCATAAGCGTTTTAGACCCGTAGCCGTCTTCGTAGATTTTCTGGAATACTTTCAAGCGAATTCAGGTGAACTTAACTCGAAGTATAAAAATAAAAATGTTTGGGATAAAATGCCTTCCGCAATGATCCAGAAAATAGCGGAAGTCTTCGTACTTCGTCGTCAGTTTCCATTAGGTGGTTTGTACACTCGCGAGGAGATGTCGATTGATGAAGGATTTAATGACAATAGTGGCAATGCGGACATTCCGGATCAGTCTAATCCAGCCCCACAAAAACAAAACGAAGTTGTCGAGAATCAACATACTCCTACGGCATCTTTTCAAAAGCCAAAGGAAAACGTTTTCGAAGGCGTATTCATCCTACAAAGTTTTGAAAAAGGTATAAGTCCACAAAATGTTACGTTTGCAAAATTGAACGTAATGGACAAAGCGACCAATGAAGTAAATCTTGTTTTGGTAAAAGAGCAAGAAGAAACAATTGACTCTCTAAGCCGTGTTCAAACGGGGCAAGAGTTGTCTTTGGTCATTAAAAATGAAAGTGGCTTTAATTTTCTTGAAAAGTTTTCGTATGTTCAGACGGATGAGCAAAATGTTCAAACTGAACTGGAATCCAATCAAACAGAATCTGTTCAAGGGCCTGTTCAACAGGAAAATCAAATAGCTTCCGAGCCTATTGAATCGCTTGATGCATTCATCATGGAAAAGTATGAACCTGGTAAAACACCAGCTGGCGTATTTTTTGCAAAAATGTATGTGAAAAATATCGCGGATAATAAGCAATCAATGGTGTTTGCACAAGGTCATGAAGCAGTTGAGACAACAAAGCATCTTTCGGTAGGTGACGAATTTGCTATGCAGACTCGTACTGAGAATGGATTTACGTTTTTCGTGAAATTGAGAGATGCTGATAAAAGGAGTGCTTGATTATGCTCCCAGAGATTCTAAAAGTTGCCGAGGAATATGGACTTACGTTCAATCCTCGGTATCACGGTAAAAAGGAAACGCTTTGCAAATGTACATTTTGTGAAGAGGATTTTAAACCGGGAAAGGGTAACAAGTTTTATCTATCTTTAAATACGCATGATCAAGTCTATAAATGTTGGTATTGTGGCGTTTCAGGAGGCGTTTTAGACTTTGAAGCAAAGTTGTCAGGTCTTCCTTACAACGAAGTACGTGAAAAATACTTTGGCAAAAGGAAGAAACCTCTACACCCTGCTGAAAGTTTGAATGCACGTCAACTTCGGTTAATCGGGTGGGCTGAATACAAACGAAAAGATCGTAACGATTTCAAAAAGAATCGGGAATCGGTTTTAAGAGATTGGAAAAATTATGAGTATGAAGAGCTAGTAAAACACTTTGCCTTGTTTATGGTGATTGCTCACATTGAAAATCAAGCAGCACGTCAAAATGAACTTCTTAAATATGTCATTCAGTCGTGTCATAAAACGCAAATTTATTTGTTGTTCAATCGACTGTTGGCTGAATACGTGAAGGATGAAGATGAACGTACTGGCTGGGCTATAGAAGGAGCTGAGATAGGGCGAGCGGCGTGGAAAGCATCATTATCAACCTATGACTTTGGAATGGATAAGGTCGTGTACAACGTCGTTTTTCTTTATCACATGCTAGAAATGGAGAAACTGCAAACGCCGATAAAAGGTGTTCATAAAAAGGAAGCAAACGTGAATGACAAAATGTCTTTCGCAAATTAAAATATCCGTCACCCTTTACGGAGGACAAATAGGGACGTAGCTGTAAATCAGTTACGGGAATAGGAGAACATTATGAATAACGTAAGTTTAGTAGGTCGATTAACTAAAGAGCCAGAATTAAAATACACACAAAACGGTGTAGCTGTTTGTAATTTTACACTTGCTATTAACCGTCCCTTTAAAAATGCCAATGGTGAAAATGATGCTGATTTCATCATGATTCAAGTATGGAGAAAGCCGGCTGAAAATGCAGCGAATTATCTTAAAAAAGGTAGTCAAGCGGCCGTAAATGGTCGTATTAATACTCGACACTATGAGAATGACAAGGGAGACCGTGTATACGTTACAGAGGTGGTCGCTGATTTTGTACAGTTTCTAGATCCGAAACCACAAGGTCAAGGCAACCAACAACAGCAAGGGCAGGGGAACTATCAGAAACAATCCAATCCGTATGCTGGCAACAGTAACACTCAAAATCAAAATGGTAATCAATTCGAAACCGGTGGAGGTCCTATTGCCGTAAGCGATGATGACCTGCCGTTTTAGCTGGAAGTTTAATAGAAGGAGATTGGAAATCCAGTCTCCTTTTGTTTTTTTGAAAACAGAAAGAAGAAAGGAGAGATCACATTGATTTACTCTTTTTCACGTTTAAACCTTTACAGAATATGTCCGTATCGCTTCTTCAAGAAATACATCGCGGGATACGAAGAACCGACCACATACCCTTTAGCTTTGGGTAAAGCGGTTCATAAAGCAGTCGAGGATAAAATTAATGGAGTGTCTCATTCGGAAGCCGTTTTAAACGGGATGATTGAAGCTGAGTTTCATCCAGAAGTGACTATGGATGAAATGTCAGAGTTGGTTAGTCATGCACCGATTAAAGAGAACATGGGTGAAACGGAGATTCATTTTCAACTTTCACTTTCCGATGCAGATTCAGCCCCGGTGTTACAAGGCTATATCGATCTTTTATCACCAGATGGCGATAAAATAGTCGATTGGAAAACGAATCGCGTCAGATATGATGTTCGTGATAATCATCAATTAGGATTGTACGCGTGGGCTGTAGGTCAATTAAAGAATAGAAAACGGGTTGAAGGCAACTTGTATTTTCTTCGATTCAGAAGAGCAAGCAAACACGTTTTCAATCAAGCTGATATGGAGAGGTCCAGACAGTGGGCTTTGGGTGTAGCAAATGAAATCAATTCCAAACGTGAGATTTTAGACATGCTGCCGGAAGAAGCGGAGGGTTTATTCCGATCGACGCCTTCTAGCCATTGTAGGCATTGCCCGTTTGTAATTGAATGCTATCGGAAGTTCAGTAGTTATTAAAAGATGAAAATAAGATAGAGGTATCACCGATGTGGATTATTCCCTTCGGTGTTTTTTCTTTGTCCAATAAATAGTGGAGGGAGGTATTTACATGACTATGCTTACAATAATGGAAGCAGTCGCAATCATAGGTGCAGGCGGAGGCATTGCTACTGTGTCGTATCTGATTGGTTTAAATCAAGGGAAAAGAAAATTAAATAATCTTTGAGGCTTCTAGTAACTTAGGGGCTTTTTATTTGTCTTTACTTAAAACTAAATCGGTTTTAAAAACATATGAGCCATCATCGTATTGATTGCCAAGTATTCAGTCTGCTCCTATTCCTTATAAGGTCATTAGTCAACAAATATCTATGGGGTTTCCTAGCTATAAATTTTCCGAAGTGTTGCGACTACTACGATGATTTGATAAACTTAATTTATATTCTATTAGTTTTCAAGTCATCGTATTTTGATGAAAGTCGTTATACCTTTTAAGTTTCTAAAAGGAGATTCGACACAAATGTTGTAGCCTTTGAATTCTCTTTTCGAGAAAAGCCAGGCAGATGTAATCGTGCGTCATAAAATTGCTTTCGGGCATGTTCACATGGGGTATTTACGCATTTTTGCGTGATATATATTAAAAGTCGATTGAATCCTTCGGGATGCGGTCGGCTTTTTTTGTTTTCAAAAATAAAATGGGAATGGAGTGATTTAAATGGTTGGAAAACAATTAGAAAGTCTTATTTCCAATGTTAAAAAAGGAGGTGCGAAGAAATCTTTCATCTGTTATATAGATGAAAAGAAAGAACGGAAATTTCTTGTCTTTAAGTTTGGTGGTATCTACCAACTGGATGGCAAAGGAGAAGTTAAAAAGCTGAATTTGCTTACCGATATTCAAGATGTTTTCTTGTCCATTGAAAACGGTGATGTGAAGGTTATCGGTAGCGGAAATGTTGGAATTTAAAGGAGGATTTTAATCATGGTACTCGCAAAAACAGAAGAAGTTAAAAGCATGGATTATGCAATAAAACTAGGTAAGGAAATTGAACGGGTCGAAGCAGCTGCGAAAGCAATGAAAGCTGAATTGAAAGCATTTGTTGATGTTAATGGTCCTGTTGATACTGGCGACGTTATTTGGGATTACAACATATCTGCATCGTGGAGTTTCAACGAGGAAGGGCTGAAAGAATTAGCGCAGAACATGGTTCTTGAAGGTGTCAATCCATGGAAAGTGTTGAACATTACGGCTTCTAATCTAAAAAAGTTGGGTTGGGATGATGCCATTGTAGCAAAAATGGGCGAAAAAAAAGAGACAAGAAGATTCTCGTCTCGTAAAAAGTAATTCTTTAAAACAATGTAGATTTATTATAACATAAAAAGCCTTCCACCGGGCAAGGAATGAGTGGCACATGAAAGCTAGTGCCACTCGGCGCTAGCTTTGTGTGAGAGAGGACTATCAAAAATGACAACAATAAAATATATTACTTCTGCACGTGAAGCAGTCGCAACATACAATGCAATCGGTTCAGAAAGTGTCATAGAGTTGCAAGATATTCTTGCCGTGCTAATTGGGCCATCTTCAACACCTGAATTTACAGGCCGCTTAGCTGGTCGTGGAATAAGAACTTTAGTTGAAATGACTGTTTCTGAATTGGAAGATGAAGGCATGACACATAATGAGGCTTTGAAAGTTCATTCGGGGATGCTCCTTGCTAAAAAAGTACGGAATGCTGGAAAGAATGAAAAACGTTATACAATCAGGTCGCCTGAAGATGCAGCGTCTTATTTAATGGCCGACATGACATCTCTTACGCAGGAGCATTTTGTAGTATTATTTTTAAATGTAAAAAATGAAGTGCTTCATAAAAAGACGATTTTTATCGGTAGCTTAAATTCCTCGATAGTACATCCACGCGAGATCTATCGCGAAGCTGTAAAACATAGTGCTGCATCCATAATTTGCGGGCACAATCATCCCAGTGGATCGCCAGAACCTTCACCGGAAGACATTGAAGTTACTAAGAGACTGGCTGAAGCTGGCAGTGTGATGGGAGTGGAGCTTTTGGATCATGTGATTATCGGAGACCATCAATTCTTATCACTTAAAGAAAAAGGATATATGTAAATGAAATCTGACAAAGAGCGTATTAATTTACGCTCTTTATTTTTCATCAAAATTAGATCCGAGGAGAATGCAAAATGAAAAACTTATTTTCAAAAGTATGGAACTATTTTAATAGAAAGAACATAGAAATTGAAAAATTACAGGAAGCAAATAAAGCACTTGATCAAGAAAATTTCCGGTTAACTAATTCGTACAACGTGGAATGGGATATATCAACGTATCGGGAGAAAAGAATTGTGAAACTGGAAAAAGAAAAAAAGGATTTGCAATATGTAATAAACGAATCCAAGAGGAAGGTAATGGAAACAAAAAGCCTTATGGATGAAAAAATAAAGGATTTGGTATTGCAGATTCAAGTTCCGACAGAAAGTATTTCTTTGTTGCACTTGTTCCGAACTGAATTACGTCAGGGATATGACTCGTCGTGGGTAGCCATCTTAAATACTCCTAATGGGCTAGAGGTACTATATTTAACTTGCCGAGATGGAGAAAGTACCGGTGGATTGACTAAGGAAATTGGAAAGTGTCAAACGATAGATCGCATAAGAGCTTTAGATCAAAGAGAACATATTTGGTATGATTGACTAAATTTATGCGAAAGGCGTTCCTTGTGTATTCAATGGAACGTCTTTTGTTTTTTATTAATACATTTGAAAGGATGATTTGTATGAAGTATTGGTATGAAATGCTGCTACGTCCTGTATCAATTGGATGCCAGCCAAAGGGTTTCTTAGAAGTGATTGAAGCTGAAGGGAGACACGGGATCGTTGCGTACAAACGTGAATTGACTGCGGAAGAACTAGACGACTATGACATGAAGGCATGGACGGTTCTAGCGAAGTGAGTAACCAGTTTTAACAGATGAAAAATATGGGTATTAATAAAATTGGAGGCAAACAAATATGGAGAAGGCATTCAGATCTTTGCTGACAAGAGGAATAAATGGTTTGATTGAAGGGGACGGAAAATACACTAATATTCTTGCTGTTATGTTTCGGATTGCCAGAGATTTTTACGAACAAAGTTATTTTATCGCCTTTAAAAAGGAAGGCGATAAAGTGATCATTACAGATGGAAATGAAAATATCTTTGGCGAATTGGATCTAACTGAATTAAATATACCTGAAAATATTTGGTTGGTAACTGACGACTACGGTGATGAGTTAGTCTGTATCGCAATGTTACCCGAAGAGTATTGATAATTTAGCGAGAAGTGATAGGCCTGGATATGGCGATACTTTATAATTGTTACCAAATTTTTAACGATAGATGGGTGACTCAAAATAGTTAGTAAGTTGTAAACAGCATACTTGGCAGAGGGAACTGATATGAAGTTCCCTCTTAACTGTATAGTTTTTTTATAAGATGTATAATGGAATGAGAGAACTACAATAGAAGGAGAATAATAGTAGTGATAACTATACAAAAAAGATTGGGTCAATATTATACGAAACCTAAAATAGTTAATGCAATGCTTGACATGATTGGCTATAGAACTGATGAAGAGTTACATACGAAAAGAATGTTAGAGCCTTCAACGGGTGATGGAGCCTTCCTGTCGTTTGCAATTAGTCGATTAATAGAATCGGTAAAAGGAAAAATGGATTTAGAAAAACTAAATAGAGATGAAGATTTCTTAGAGAACCTTTTGAAAGACTCCTTTAGGGCAATAGAGGTAAACCCTCAAACATATGAAGAATTAAAAATTGAGATATGCGAACATATTCAATCCGAAGGAATAAATGAAAATATTGCTAGGAAACTTTCTGAACATTGGATTGTGAATGAGGACTTTTTATCTTGGAACTTAAATCTAGAGGAAAGATTTGATTTTATTATTGGAAATCCTCCATATATTCGAATAGAAAATATAGACCCTCAAGTATTGGAAACCTATCGCGAACGTTTTGAGACGCTATATGATCGTGCAGATATATATATTGCTTTTATGGAACATGGTCTTAACATGTTAACGAATAAAGGGATCTTATCTTATATTTGCACTGATCGTTTTGCGAAAAATAATTATGGAAAGAAAATCAGAGCCCATATAAGTAATTCATTTAGGGTGAAGTATTTCATCGATCTCAATCAGACTCAACCTTTTCTATCCGATGTCTCGGCCTATCCATGTATTTTTGGAATCGATCGAAAACATGGAGAGGCGTCAATGTGTCTATATACGGACAGTATTGCGGAGGAAGAAATTAAAGAGATTATTGCAAGCGTAATATCTAACAAAGAAACAAAAATTGTTGATTCACATCTGAAAGAGGAATGGTTTAAAAATGACGATCCTTGGATTTTGGATATTGCAGTGCTTCCAATTCTTGAGAAATTACAGTTTTTGTATCCATCAATAAAGCAAGCACCTCTAGGGGTTCAATGCAAAGTTGGGGTTGCCACAGGTCTCAACAGAGTATTTCTAATATCAAATAAAATAGTAGAGAAGTTTAAATTAGAAAAAGAATTGCTTATTCCAATTATCACCAAGGATCATATTAAAACTGGCAAGATAAACTGGGACGGTAAGTATTTAATAAACACTTTTGATGAGAATAATCAAGCAGTTAATATAAATGAGTTTCCAAATATAAAATCATATTTAAACTTGCATAAAGAAAGTTTAGCAAATAGAGCTTTTGTTAGAAAAAATAAAACAGGCTTAAATTGGTTCTATACACAAGAGAAAGTTAGATTAAAAGAAATAAATATACCTAAATTAGTTTTTCCAGATATAGCTTCTAAATCCCGAATAATAATAGAAAATGGTAAGTATTACCCCGAACATAGTTTATACTATGTGCTTCCTGGAAAGTGGAATATAGAAACACTTCGAATTTTAATGGAAAGTCCAATTGGATTAGCATTTGTTAAAGCCTATTCAACTAAAATGAGAGGGGGCTATAGTCGCTTTCAAAAACAAAGTGTCGAAAAAATTTGTTTGCCCACCAATCTTAGCTGTGAAATTGAAGCGGAAATTCATGAAGCCTATAAAAAGGATGATCAAAGTAGAATGAATTTATTGCTAAAAAAAGTATATAATTTAAATAATCGAGAAATGGATTTACTAATCAATTATGTAACTAATTAAAATGATAAAATTGATGAAATGAGAGGCGTTAGCATTGCAAATCAATATACCATCTGAGGCAGAAATAAGTGAAGAGATAAAACACGGTTTAAAGCACTTTTGGAAAGTTCGTGAAGATGGGGTACTCCATGGAAAAACAATGAACGCTTTTGAACAGATAATAAAAAAATTATTAATTCAAAATGGTATTTCTGAAGATCATATCGTCAGCGGAACAAAAGCTAGGTTACCAGGGTTTTTCCGTGTATCTAAGAATTGGGATATAGTGGTTTATAAACCATTAGAGGATGGCAGGAATTTATTATTAGCTGCTGTGGAAATGAAGTCAATGTTTGGTTCAGTAGGCAATAATCTTAACAACCGTTCGGAAGAAGCGATAGGAAGTGCATTTGATTTACAACAAGCTAATATTCGATTGCATTTAAGTGGTAGTGAGAACACATTTGGACGCCCATTTGTAGGATACATATTTGTATTGGGAGAACATGAAGATAATAAGAATGGCTCGAGAATAACTATACCTTTATTTGAAGCTGATGAAGTATTTACAACACAAGATGGTAATGGTGAAATTATTCCGGAAAGTTACGAAACACGTATAGAAGTTTTAGTTAATCGCTTAGTAGAAAGTGAACTTTATACTACGGGCACTTTCATCATTGCTAATGCCGACGACCACGGAAAATATATAGAGCCAAGTCACGAACTTGGGTTTTATCAATTTGTAGCAAAAATGTTAGGTGATGTTGTATCACGTTACCACGTATCCAAATAAAATAGATAAGCTTGGAGAGTAACTTATATTTTATATAAATAGAAAAAGTATTGTGTTATTGGGAAATGCTTTCTATATACAATAAATGCACTAATTATCTATAGAAGTATGAGAAATTAGCAGCTGTCATTAATCGGATGCTAATTTGTATAATGATATAATTTAATTAAAATATATTGTGAAGGAGCATCCTGATGGCTGATTATGTTAGGGTTTTAAGCACTCGCAGTTCTTCTGAAACTAATAATCTAATAAGGTTAGGATGGGAGCTAATTGAGACAACTAAACCTCATAATTATGATGATGGCTCCCGTATTGAGTATCATCTGGGTTTCCCGGTTCGACTTTTAGCGGAAGAATTGTTGTCTATCGTCAAGTTATATGAAAAGCATACATCTAGGGAGCAGTTCTTCGAGAAAGTTGCTAAAGGTTTTGATGATAATCTAGATAGTTATATAGAAAAAACAGGAGGGTATGATACAACGGATACGATGAATCCTTTGGCATTATGGATGGCTAAGTATGAATTTATAGTCAATGATAAAATTATGACTTATGCAAAAAAGAGACCAATTCCAAAATATATGCAATCAGAAGTCAAGGACGAGAATGATATAAAGGATGAAGATTTACCATTTTAATTATTTATAAAGGTAATGTGAAATGGGAAGTTTAAATATTAAATCCTAGATTCTTATAAATGGTCTAACCATACACTTGAACACTTTCGTTATTGTTAAGATCCAAAGAGGGATTAAGACGTTCACTATAAAAAGTGAACGTTTTATTTTTACAACATAATATAAATTATGTTGTATTTTAGTGTTTTATTATATATAATTAAGGTCATAATGCAACATAGTTTATAAATTATAATGAAAAATAAATGCAACATAATTTACAGGAGATGATATTATGATGGAAGCTTTCCAGGAATATTTAAATTCAAGTGACCTAAGTGAAAATACCATCAAAGGATACACTCAATCCGTTAATGGATATATAAAATGGTTCGATGAATCAAAAGCTGTTTCATTCACAAAGTTGCACCGGGAAAATATAAGAGAATATCTATCCTATCTTAAAACAATTGAAACGGTAGGACCAAAAACAATTAACACTAAATTAAGCGGTTTAGTAAAATTCAACGAGTTTTTAATTCATGACAAAAAACAATCTGATCTAGTTATTGAAAAGAGTGACTTCGTTAAAGTTCAGCAGCAGTATGCGTCCCTTGCAAAAGTTGAATTTCAGGATGCAGAAATGTTTCGTCAGTTAGTACTGGATAGTGGAAAGGCAAGAAATTATGCAATTGTAACCGTTCTAGCCTACGGGGGATTACGAATTTCAGAGACACTCAATTTAAAAGTAACTGATATTAACTTGGTATCCCGTGAAATACTTATTCTAGATGGGAAGGGAGATAAATCTAGAACAGTTTTTATGGGAGAGAAAGTGAAAATCGCCTTACAGTCTTGGCTGCGAGAAAGAAAAGAGAAAGGAATAGATTGCGAATTCCTTTTTCCAAGCAACCGAAACAGAAGGTTAGATCGCACTGTCGTGAATAGGCTGTTTAATACTTATTCAGCCAAGATTGGAAAAGATATAACTCCACATGATCTTCGGCATTTCTTTTGTTCAAATGCGATTGAGAAAGGCATGAGTATTCATGAAGTGGCAAATCAAGCAGGTCATTCAAATATTCATACGACGATGTTATATACAAACCCCACAAAAAAAGAAATGTTGGAGAAAATGAATCAACTATAAAGTTTGTATTTTTATTCAACTGTATCTTTGGAAGAACTGAAAGTAATTCAGGTTATATATTCGAACTAAAAAAGGAGTTTGAGATATGGTAGAAAAATGTATATATTGTAATGCGACCGATGATTTATCAGTTTCAGATATTATTCCTGAGACTTTAACTAATGCTAAAATCACTAAAAAAAATGTATGTCGGGTACGACATAATAATGATTTTGGGGAAAGTTTTGAAAGTGATGTAATATCTAAGCTAGTATTTCTTAGAAACCATTTAGATATTTCAAACAAGAAAAAAAAGCAAGCAGAATATAAAGTAACAGTAGAAATTGATGGTGTAGAATATGAACGTCAAATTAAAAATGTACTAGACTTATTTAATGGTAACCCCTATAAAAGTTTAAGTGGAAACTATTTATTTGGTGACTTTGAAAAGCTAAAGGAATTGGCTGAAAGAAAAGGAAAAGAAATTAAGGAAATTAACCTAAATAATATGGAAATCCAATTAAAAGTAGGTTTTAGTTTTGAAATATTTTATAGTCAATCTATGCAAAGGTTAGTGGCGAAAATGGCATACGAGTGGTTATGCTACGTTAATGATATTAATGAAAAACATGAAGAATTTTCAGATGTAATTAACTTTATTGAAAAAGGTGGAGACAACAATTGTATAACTTATATTTCTGATAATGATCTATACTACGATTTTTCAAAAACCTGTGAAAGTGGTAGTCATTGTTTTTTATCTTTTAGAAATAACAAAAATCAATTACAAGTATTAGTAAGTTTTTTTGGAGTATGCTTGTTTAAGGCTAATTTCGGAGGTAAGGCTATCACCAAAATTAAAAAGGAATTTGTCTTTCACGAACTTCAAGTTACTACGAAACAAGTTGTATTTAAGCATAAAGATTTTAAAGAGTTTATGGATCATATTCATAATAATATAGTTTTTATTGTAAGTGATATCGTAAAAACTCCTTTCTCATTAGGATTATCCCCTCAAGAATTTGAATATGGTTTTGGGATTTTAGGTATTATGGGGAAAATAAATAATGATGTGTATACCTCCGAAGTAGATGAAAAGTTAGTTCGAATTGTTTTGGAGAATTTTAGGGAATTAATGCATACATCGATTATACATATTCGAAAGTTAAAACGATTTGTGGCGGAACATTATCCAAATTTAACAGAAGTAAAAAAAATAAATCCTAAAGGTTCTTCGTATGACATTTATTTCTTATACTATATTCTTTATTTAATTGGGAAAAATAGCGAGACATCAATTGACTCAGATTCAATTTTCTCGCTAATTAGTGAAAATATAGGTGAGAAGGGACCATATATATTAAATTCTAGTTTTACAAAAGAAATAGTTAACTCGATGCTAACTGATGTGTCATGTCCTACTTTAATGTTAATAGGAGCTAAATTGGTTGCAGAGGCTCCATATGATTAATATGTTTGAATTTAGATGAAGACAACTACAAGGTTTTGAAATGCTCTATGGATATAAGGGTGGAGAGAGATAAAGAAGTTTGGTTTCCCTAAAGGAAATAAAATTTGTTGGTACCCTTATGGGGGCTATTGGATAATCTGTATATAATGCTGGAAAAAGAAAAGACGGAAGAAATTATAATGTCGAAGTGGGGTGAAGTGTATCTTTAGTTTCCAGAAGTGTGTGCCTGAAGCCTCGTTGACTATCCAGGTATCGAATATAAATATTCTTCGCCAATTACCCCCTCAGTTGCTTTCAAGATACGGTGTATATGTTTTCTTTGATAATGATGATCAAGTGTTGTACACAGGAAAAAGTTCTAACCTAAGAAAACGAATTATAGACCATTTTCGTTTTTCACACAATCGGGAGTTATGGAACAGTATTCAGAGGGAGGAAATCACAAAAGTCCAGGTGTATTTTTGTCAAAAAGAACTTGATGCAGATTTGTTAGAACGTTTCTTTATTCGCAGTGGGATGTTTAGGGGTAAATATAATATTAGCCTGGTGTCAGAAAGAGATGAGTATATAAATGTAAGCTTAGGTGAAGAGGATTCAGACTTACTGTTAGCTGATAAAGAGAAGAATGCAATAAATAAGCGATGGCTTCAATCGCTAAATGATAAATTATTTCAGATAAAGGATATTTATTTAGCTGCAAATGTAATCGAGGAGTACTTGAACGAGTATTTTGGGTTCTATCAGCAAAGTGAGCTGAATTTTACGCTATTAAGCATAATGTTGGAGCTTGATACGAGCTATATAGAAGATAAGTTTTTTAGTGACTCTGATTTTATATTGTATTTCTGGAAACAATCCAGCTTTGCAATCAGAGAACGAAATAATCAAATAATCCTTTGTATTATTCACAAAGTAGACGGAAAAATTGTCAGTCCTGAAGTATTTTTAAAGAAAGTAAAAAAAGATGGTGAACGCTTTGTCCAAAAATGGGAGCGCTCTAATTAGAAATTCTTTTAATTTGACGAGGGCAAAAGGAAAAATTTGACCGGGAGTTTCTGGCGAAGATTGATCGGGATATGCTTGATGTTTACATGAGTTGTTTCTTTTACATTACGGTTGATCAGTTTCAAGAAAAACGAATTCCTTCAGCTATTATAGATTCCTTCAAAAATGAATTTCAAGGAAGAAAAATTGCTTTTTTTCATGGTGTAAAAGATTTGGAACAAGGGTTACTAGAAAACGATTCTAGATTTAAGGGGGGATGGATGCATGCGGTAGAATATCAAGGTTTGGATGATGCACCTTTATATTTGGAAACGGAGTATGACAAACATCCAGAATTAGGGTATGCGGCTAAAAGACGTCAGAACTTTGATAATCAACAAGAGTTAAGGATTTACACACCTGCCCGTAATTTTGATCGCAAATTCATTGATGATAATCCTAATGGATTTCACCTTCATTTTGGTGACATCGGCAGAGAAGGAAGACCTGGCGTCAGGATTCTGAACAGTATCGAGGATTTGTATGATATAACAATATCATTTGATTCGAACGAAGAGGCCCCAAACGAATAAAGCTGTAGCATAAGGAAGGGAAAATGCTATTGAGAAAAGGAAACCTTACAGTTTGTTTAACGTTCTCAAGAGTAATATTTTTATTAATTAACTTACAGTGTATTTAGAGAAAAGAAAACAATCCAGTACAACACTTAACAAAGAGTCCACTTCTGGTAACTTTTGTTAAGTGTTTATTTTTCGTTGTGTTACGAACATACATTCTGTATAATAATTAAAAGAGGAGGGAACAAACATGCGTATTGAGTTGATTAAATCGGTGGAACGGAATTACATCTTAGATATGATATACATGTCGAAAGGCGGTGCAATTAGTAGGCGAAGAATCAAAGTGATGCAGGTCGGTGAGGTTTCATTCGGGGCTTATTGCTATTTACGAAAATCCAATCGTACATTTAAAATCGACAACATCCTTGCACTAGTTCCCGTCACTTCGAAAGAACGGCTTGTTGTATGATTGACTACGATAAATTTCCAAACCGAAATATCGCTTGTATAGATATGATGAGTTTTTACGCCAGTTGTATGGCCACACTGCATAAATTAGATGTTCAAAAGGTGCCGATTGCGGTCGTTGGGAATCTTGAGCGAAAAGGATCTGTTGTGCTTGCAGCATCCCCACCAATGAAAAAAAGATTTCGCGTGAAAACAGGTACTCGTATGTACGAAATTCCACACCACCCGGACATTAAGTTATTCGATCCAAAAATGAGCTATTTTTTAGAAATGTCGGTGGCTGTTACCCGCATACTTCATAAATATGTTCCTGTTGAAGCAATCCACGTATATAGTATAGATGAAAGCTTCATTGATCTTACAGGAACCGGGAAGTTGTGGGGAGACCCAGTACAAACTGTTAAAGATATTCAAAAAGAAATCTTGGAGACGCTAAAATTACCATCCACGGCTGGTATGGGACCGAACATGTTAATGGCAAAGCTGGCACTTGATTTAGAAGCGAAGAAAACAGGGTTTTCTAAATGGACCTTTGGGGATGTACCGACAAAACTATGGTCAGTTTCCCCATTAAGTGAAATGTGGGGGATTGGTCGTCAAACGGAAAAGTCTTTGAACAATATGGGGATATTTTCGGTTGGCGACTTGGCTCATGCCAATTTACAAAATCTTGAAAAGAAGTTTGGCGTATTGGGAAATCAATTGTACCATCACGCATGGGGGATTGACCTTTCCGAAATGGGTGCACCAATCCTTGAAGGCCAGGTTAGTTATGGGAAAAGCCAAATTTTACTCCGAGACTATAATTCGCGAGAAGAAGTGAATACGGTTCTTCTAGAAATGTGTGAGGACGTAGCAAGAAGAGCTAGAGAGAATTACCAGGCTGGACGCACAATATCGCTCGGTATCGGCTATAGTAAAAATGCCTTTGGTGGTGGGTTTCAACGATCTCGCACGATTGATGAAGCGACCAACGATACAATGAAAATTTACAAAGTCTGTATGGCTTTGCTGAATGAAAACTATGACCACCGAGCGGTTCGTCAAATATCTGTTTCGATTACAAAATTGGAAGACGAGCATTCGATGCAATTGAGTTTATTTGATGCGAAAAAATGGCAAGTTCGAAAACTTGGTACAACTATGGATGAAATCAGGACTCGTTTTGGATCAACAGCAATTCTAAGAGCTGTTTCACTAACAGATGCAGGGACGGCTATTAAAAGATCAAAATTAGTCGGTGGACATAAAGGATAGGTGATAGTAGTATGATTCGCGACCGTGGGAAAATCAAGTGGCAGGGAATGATGCTACCTGAGCATGTAGTCGAATTACGAAAATGGATGGATCAGGATCATTACACTGAAAGACCGGAACTGAACGAGTGGGATCTTCAATTGATTCAAGAAGAGCTCGAATTAGCATACAAGAAGAAATGTGAAACCCTAGTTAAAACATGGGTTAACGGATTAATCATTCAACATCAAGGGATAGTTGAAGATATTGATTTACAATCTAATGTTGTTATTCTCGACAAGCCATTTGGAGTAAAGCGAATACAAGTGTCAGAAGTCTTTAGCGTCCAAGTTGTAAATTGATTCTTATAAAAGGAAGGCGATCATTCGGTTGATGGAATGATCGCCTTTTTTCTAATACCCCGTGACAATATCAGAATAGATTGATGCCTGTTTTAAATAAGCTTTATTTGTTCCATATGAAGAGGGCGACCCATTGACGGTAACAAAATTAGATTGGTTTGCACGATCGGCTGAAGATGGAGTGAAACTGATTCGTGAACTTTTAGGAAAAGGTGTGAAGGTACACATATTAAACATGGGGCTGATAGAAGATACACCAATGGGGAAATTAATTCTAAGAATGTTATCAGCAATCGCAGAGTTTGACAGGAACATGATTGTTGAACGATTGGCAGAAGGGAGAGCCGTTGCAAAACAGAATCCAGGCTATAAAGAGGGCAGACCAAAAAAATATAGCAAGAAGCAAATCGACCATGCTCTAAAGCTAAAAGAAAATAATTCATATAAGCAGGTAGAAGATTTAACAGGCATATCTAAAAATACGTTAATTAGGGCTAGTCGTAGAAGCAGTCAAATTAGGTGATTATTGAATTGCTATCACGTAGTTGATTCAGCTATGTCAAAATTAAAAGAAAAGCAGCAAGTAAACGGGAATATTGATACCTTCCTGATCCTGCACCTATAACTAACAGATCTACATCCTTTTTTCCTTCAACAGTCATTTTAGTATCCTCCTTTGAACTTATAAAAAATGAATGAAATTATTTTAATTAAGGATTAAAGCGTTTTTTCTCCATATTTATACCAATATGTAATATAAAAACTGATGTTTTACTTATACCGAATTCTTTCAATTTATAATTTGGCTGGAGGTTTAGAAGTTACATTATTAATAAAATTCATTTTTAAGAAAAGGGCTTTCCCATCTGTCTGGAAAGCCCTTTTCCCTTTATTCTTTCACTCTCATTAGTCGCAAACCATTTAGCGCTACTATAAGGGTTGCGCCCATGTCGGAAAGGATGGCAATCCAGAGTGTTAACCAACCTGGGATAACCAATAATAAGGCAATAAACTTAATAGCAATTGCAAAAGTAATGTTAGCTTTGATGGTATTCAGAGCTTTTCGACTAAGTTTCACAGTGAATGGAAGTTTTCTTAAATCGTCCCCCATTAGGGCAACGTCTGCCGTTTCAAGTGCTGTATCTGTACCTGCTCCACCCATTGCGATTCCAACTGTAGAAGCTGCTAATGCGGGAGCATCATTGACACCATCACCAACCATGGCTACGTTTCCGTACTCGGACCTTAATTGTTTTATATAGTCCAACTTGTCTTGAGGCATCAAATCGGCTCGGATATCAGATACCCCAACATGACTGCCTATTGCATTCGCAGTACCTTGGTTATCACCCGTAAGCATAATTGTTTTTTTAATTCCAAGTTGATGTAACTTTTGAATAACTTCCTTACTTGATTCACGGACTTCATCAGCAACTGCAATAACTCCTAGTATTTCTTTTTCGGTTCCAATAATCATGGCTGTTTTACCTTGATTTTGAAGAGCCGTCACATTTTGCTCAAAGTCTTTATCGAAATCAGTTGTCAATAGTTCTTTAAAGAGTTTCGGGCTACCGATATAATAAGTCATTCCGTTTACAATACCTTTGATTCCCTTACCTGTAATAGAAGAGAAATCCTCAACGAGCACATCAGAATATGAAATGTTTTCTTCTTCTGCTTTTTTCATGATGGCTGAAGCAAGGGGATGCTGGGAACGATATTCTAATGCAGTAATGATCGCCAATAATTCTTTGTCATTCATTTCATTATTCAATACAGTAAAATCAGTTACAACTGGAACACCTTTTGTTAATGTCCCTGTTTTATCAAATGCGATTGCCTTTAAGGCACCCATTTCTTCTAAATACACTCCACCTTTAACAAGAACACCTTTTTTCGCAGCATTCCCAATTGCTGAAACGATAGAAATCGGAGTCGATATGACCAACGCACAAGGACAACCAACAACAAGAACAGCTAATCCTTGATAAATCCATGTTTCCCAGCTGCCACCAAAGAGTAAAGGAGGGACTACAACAACTAATGCTGCAATGGCCATAATGATCGGCGTGTAATATTTCGCAAATTTATCGACAAATGCTTGCGCTGGAGCACGTTCTCCTTGTGCCTCCTCTACAAGATGAATAATTTTAGAAATTGTTGTATCTTCTACAAGTTTTGTTATTTTTACTTCGAGTAATCCTTCTTCGTTTAAAGTACCTGCAAATACTTCATCATCAACTGTTTTCCCAACAGGGACTGATTCGCCTGTAATCGCTGCCTGGTTGACAGCAGAGTAGCCATTTACGACTACACCATCCATCGCAATCTTTTCACCAGGCTTTACAATCATGATATCCCCAACAGCAATATCATCGACATGAATCATTATTTCTTGCTCATTACGTCTAACGAGTGCTTCTTTAGGGGCAATCCCCATTAGAGAACGAATCGAATTTCTTGCTCGATCCATGGAGAATCGTTCAAGCTCTTCACTGAGAGCAAAGAGAATGACAACAAGAGCAACTTCTCCCCATTCACCAATAATGGCTCCACCTATAACAGCCACTGTCATAAGGGTTTTCATGTCAAATTCTAAGCGCAGTAAGTTTTGCAAACCTACCTTAAAAAGTGACAATCCACCTACCAACATTGATGCTAAAAACAATAGGGTTGTAAGAAGATTCTCTTCTCCATTTACAAAATGAGAGAAAAAACCGAATGCAAGGAACGAAGTTGAATAAAGCAATGTACTATACTTTTTATAAAATGGAACTTTCTCTTCTTGCGTATCTTCAGTTACCCCTTGCGAAACATTGAGAGTAGACTTTTCAGGCGTTACTTTAAGATTCTCAAATGCACCGGCTTTTTCTAATTCTTCAATCGTTGCATGACCGTAAATATCAATTTTAGATGCACCAAAATTTACTTTTGCATTCTCAACTCCAGAAAGCTGTTTTACATTCTTCTCGAATTTACCCGCACAGCTTGCACATGTAAATCCTTCAACACGGTATACGCTTTTGTCCTCTTTAACTTCTCTCCTTGGTTTTTCAGGGTCAACTTTAAGATTTTCGAATGCACCAGCTTTTTCTAGTTCTTTAATCGTTGTATCTCCGTAAACAGATATTTTAGATGCACCAAAATTCACTTTTGCATCCTGCACTCCCGGAAGTTTTTTCACATTATTTTCAAACTTCCCTGCACAATTTGCGCATGTAAACCCTTGAACACGGTAAACATTTTTTTCCGCATCTAATTCTTTTGTTGTAGACAATTTTTAGAACCTCCCTCTGATATACACATGCAACCTGTATTAGTCATACGTAATTTAAATCCTAGTATCGTCGTACTCATTTGTACCAACCTTCTTTCGAATGTTCATGTGCAATATTCACTAATTGATGGACATGTTCGTCAACCAAAGAGTAGAAGACAAGCTTACCTTCTTTCTTGGAAGCGGTAATCCCCATATCACGTAAATAACGCAAATGGTGGGAAGCGTTTGCTGTGGATGTCTTTAATACATTGGCGACATCACAGACGCACATTTTCTCTTCCAGTGACAATGCATATGCAATTTTCAAGCGATTGGCATCTGCAAGGGCTTTAAACAGCAATTCGACACCGCTGATTTCGTCAATTCGATCGCTGACGCGGTTAACAACTGTTTCGTCATAACAATACGTCTCACATGAATCCGTTATAGCAGAGTCAATTTGTTCTTTGATTTTTTCTGTCATTTTTTCACCTCATTCAAATATTCATTTGATTGACTTTAGTATATGTAAACGATGAAAAATTGTCAATAATAATACTCAAATGGCTGTTTTAATGTATGTGTGTTCTGTTAAAATGAAATCAGAATGAACGTTACTACTAACGCTTTTAGGAGGCTGGAAAAATGAAAAGAATAATAGGTGCAACACTGATTTTACTGTTCGCATTTTCATCTACTGTGTCCGCACATACAGGTTTAACTAGTTCATCGCCAGCTGATGGGGAAGACATAACCGAAGACGTATATGAAATTGTATTGGAATTTAATACAAAAATTGAAACGACAAGTTCAGTGAAAGTCTTTAACGAGAATAAAGAGGAAATCATCGTCAGTAATACCCAAGTGAGTGATAATGTGATGACAGGAGGTTTCGCGTCGCCATTGGATAATGGTACATATACCGTGGAATGGAAGATTATTGGTGCGGATGGCCACCCGATACAAGGAACTTATTTATTCACGGTAAGTCAAGACACATTGGAAGATCCAGCAGTGCCTGAAGAAGCCGAAGAAACACCTACTACTCCACTGGAAGAATCAATAGAAAAACCTGTAGAGCAGGCAATTGAAGATTCATCGAAAATAGCGTCTAATGATGCACTCGTTGTAATCCTAGTTATTTTATTTACTATTGCCGGTGGCTTTTTCGGCTGGATCATAGGAAGAAGGCAAAGTAAATGATTTGGATTTATATTTCTGAAAGTTTGTTATATCTCTGTTTCTCGCTATTAATGGGCGCATTTATCATTCAATTTATTCCGGCACGACTGAAACCGGAAATACGTATCCCAAAACGTCTGATTCAACTTTCTGTGTTAGGAGTTGTGTTCTTTTCAGTTGCACCAGTGATTAGGTTGGTCGTATTTCTATATGAAGACATAGGTTTGATGTTGACGATGCAAAACGTTCTCGGCGGTTTTGAAGTAGGAAAGGCCTGGAATGTCACTGTCATACTTGCAATTTTCTTTTACCTTTTTGTTTCGCTCTTTCCAGTATTGAAAAGCAAAGTATTGGCTGGTATTTCTCTTGCTTTTACCTTCATCCTGCTCTTGGCATTGGGATGGGCGAGCCACGCAGCATCCCTTACTGAATGGAGTGGCTTCGTTTTTCATTCGTTACATTTTTTAGCCGTTACAGTGTGGGTTGGAATTCTCCTCATCGTAGGCTGGTGTTCAAAAAACCAAGAGAATTGGCTTTCTTATTTAAGGTGGTTTACCCCTTTAGCAATCGCGTGTTTTCTCACGATTACGGGAACTGGGTTATTTCTCATGACGTTGGTGATTGATGTAAATGAGTATGGGGACGCATGGATGCTACCCTATGGACAAGCCTTATTGATGAAGCATCTGACCATCATCCCTGTTTTATTTTTCGCTTTCATAAATGGATTTTGGATTAGACGTAAATTGAAGCGACAAGAGCAAATTAACCCCATGCCGTGGTTGAAGTTCGAAAGCATTCTACTATTTTTCACCTTTGTTTCGACAGCGGTTTTGGGACAACAGGAACCACCTCATAGTATTAAGACAACTCTTTCTGGTAGCGGTCCCTCTGCCATATTTGATTATTTTTATTCAGGGATAATTGAGCCAACAATGAGTTTGCAATTTGGATTAAACACAATAAATACATTGTTTTTCATGGTAGCCCTCATCTTCATGTGGCTTATCATATACAGCTTCAGGAAAAAGGCGCCCGCAGTTGTTCCTTTTTTCTTGGGGATGTTCAGTGTCCTTTCGCTCTATTTTGGATTAATGGCTAGCATTCAATAATAAATATAAGAGAAGAGGTATTTGATGAAACGGAATAAGAATTCAAATATGAAATTTGCAGTTGTGTTAACACTCGTAACAGTAGGAATATTGGCGGCAGTCGTTATATTCAGCAATAAAGAGGAAGCCTTACCAACTGAAATAAAAAAAATCGATGTTACTGGGCAGCCATCACTTGGGGAGAAAGATGCTCCTGTAACGGTAGTTGAATTCGGCGATTTTAAATGCCCATCATGTAAAGCATGGGGTGAGATGGTTTATCCGCAATTAGTTGATGAGTATGTCGAAACAGGGAAAGTGAAATTTTCCTTTGTAAATGTATTATTCCACGGAAACGAATCGACGTTAGCATCGATTGCCGCTGAATCCGTATATGAGCGGAGCCCGGGTATGTATTGGAACTTCCATCAAGCGATGTTTGATGCTCAGCCAGTTGAAAATCATGATGGACCATGGATAACTCCCGAAAGAATTCTTGAAATTGCAAGCGGTTTTCCTGAGATTGATCAAACACTGTTAAAAGAAGACATGGAACAGGAAGCGACTATGGAGAGCGTTAAGATTGATGAAGATTTAGTGAAAAAGGCCGGTGTTTCAATGACTCCGACCATTGTGATAAACGGGAAAATGATGGAGGATCCTTTTGATTACGAAGCCATTAAGACGGCAATAGAACAAGGGATTAAGGATAAAAATTGATGGGGAAAATAAAAGAAAAATCCAAACCACAGGGATACTTGTTATATGTTGCATGGGTTGTCTCATTAGTTGCAATGTTTGGTAGCCTGTACTTCAGTGAAATTAAAGGGTATATTCCGTGTGAGCTATGTTGGTATCAGCGGATTTTCATGTACCCCCTTGCTTTAATACTAGGGATTGGAACTTTCCAAAATGACAGTTCTGTTAAAAAATTCGTACTTCCGTTAGCCCTTATTGGAGGAAGTATATCCTTCATGCATTATTTAGAGCAGAAGATACCCGGCTTTGGAGGTATCAAGCCGTGCGTGAGTGGTGTACCTTGTAGTGCCCAATATATCAATTGGTTTGGGTTTATTACGATACCATTTTTGGCGTTAGTGGCATTTGTGATTATTGCTTGCTGTATGTTTTTCATAAAATTAAAGAAACCAATTGAGTAAAGAACTGTATGAGAGAAGCCAAAGAAGCCGCGGTTGTCAGTCCTTTGGCTTCTTTGCGTTGGAAAATACTTTTAGGGGAGAGAAACTTATGGGGTATGAGACTATTGTTATAGGGGCGGGACAAGCTGGATTGACGATGGGATATTATTTAAAACAAAACAAAAAACGTTTTTTAATTCTTGATAAAGGGCAGGCTTTGGGGGAGGTATGGAAAAATAGATACGATTCATTGAAGTTGTTTACACCTAGAATGTATAGTTCATTGCCTGGTCTTCCACTAGATGGTAAACAACAGGGGTTTCCGTCAAAGAATGAAATTGCGAATTATATAAAGCGCTATTCGGAAACGTTTGTATTACCTGTTGAACTGAATACCGAGGTTCTGTCCGTAACAAAAGAGGAAGAAGATTTTTGTGTAGAAACCACAAAAGGTATATTTTATACGACAAATGTTGTGGTTGCCACAGGACCATTTCAAAAGAAGCGGATTCCCACATTTTCGAGTTCCCTAAGTGAAAATATCTTACAGCTACATTCATCTGAATATAGGAACTCTAGCCAGCTCCAGCAAGGAAATGTACTTGTTGTTGGAGGGGGCAATAGTGGTGCCCAAATTGCGGTTGAATTGTCGGAAGAAAAAGAAACGTATTTAGCTATTAGTAAAAAGCCAAGATATTTCCCATTAACGATAGGTGGAATGAGTGTATTTTGGTGGTTAGATAAATTGGGAATACTAAAAATGACGAACACATCATTTATCGGGAATTCGTTACAAAAAAAGGGCGACCCAATCTTCGGAAGTGACTTAAAAAATGCAGTAAAAGAATGGGCAATTACGTTAAAGGGGAGAGCCGTCAGTGGCGCGTATAACCAAGTCACATTTGAGGATTCAACTAGCCTTGAGGTGAAAAATATAATATGGGCAACTGGATTCCAACAAGAGTATGAGTGGCTAAAAGTGGATGGTGTAATTGATCAGCGGAAAAAACTTATTCATAATAGAGGTATAAGCCCGATAGAAGGGCTCTATTTTTTAGGTTTACCATGGCAATCACGCAGGGGTTCCTCTTTGCTTCAGGGAGTAGGTTATGATGCCAAGTATATAATTGATTACATGAAGAACACAACTAAGTAAAGGGGACGCTTAAATGGAGAATCATCAGCATAATCACTTTGCGGAAAAACGGGAAGGGAATAAACGGGGTCTCATCATTGCCTTATCTATTACAACAATAATTATGATTTTGGAGTTTTTTGGCGGGCTTTTCACAAATAGTTTAGCCCTGCTATCAGATAGTGGTCATATGCTTTCCGATGCAAGCTCAATGGCTTTAAGCCTTGTGGCAATTTGGTTCGCAAGTAGACCACCTTCCTCGAATAAAACATATGGTTATTATCGATTTGAAATTTTGGCTGCTTTATTTAATGGAGTAACGTTATTTGTGATTGCTGGTTTTATTGTCAAAGAAGCCATTCAACGTTTTAATGATCCACCAACAGTCGCAAGTGGAACGATGATTATCATTGCATTCATCGGGTTAGCGGCAAACCTTCTTAGTGCAGTAACTCTTCTTAAAAAAGCTGATGTAAAAGAAAATATCAACTTGAAAAGTGCGTATATACACATAATTGGCGATGCTCTAGGTTCTGTTGGTGCAATAGTGGCTGGTTTGCTCATGCTTCTGTTCGACTGGTACATTGCAGATCCAATCATTTCAGTTATTGTCGCTTTGTTAATTTTGAAAAGTGCATGGGGTGTGCTTAAACAGAGTATTCATATCTTAATGGAAGGTTCGCCAGTGATAATCAATAAAGAAGAAATTTTAACTATATTAGAAAATATCGAAGGTGTGAAAAATGTTCATGATCTTCATATTTGGACAATCACTTCGGGCCTAGATACATTGAGCTGTCACATTCTAATTGAAGATCGGAAAGATGAACAAGAAGTTCTTCAACAGGCAATTAATATAATACGCGACAATTATAAAATTGAACATACAACGATTCAAATTGAAAAATCGAATCTTCAGCATCAGGAATTGAGTATATAATTAAAAACGAATATATTCAAAAGTTTTCGGGGCTAGGATGTTAAGGTAAGCTTATTTAAATAAGTCTTTAACATAACTTCAAATCGAGAGCCATATAAACATAGAGACAAATGACTGGAGGATGGTTTTTTGACTCATATCTGGTTTATTGGCTTTTTATCAACATTTGCAGGAATAGGTGTGGGTGGAGTCATCGCAACACTGATAAATGGTTTTAAGAGAAGTATTGGTACAATCTACGCGGTATGTACTGGATTAATCTTAGGCTTATTATGTTTCGAAATCGTACCAGAAGCTATACAACTAGGTAACTGGGTTGTTTTTGCCCTAGGTTTCTTGGTTGGAGTTATTATATTCGAGCTTATCCATATGGGATTTCATAAGAATCCAGTAATTTCAAAAGGATCACGGAAACAACATAATTTAAGAATAGGATTATTCCTAGCTTTAATTATTTCTATTCACAATTTTCCCGTAGGAGTGGTTCTCGGAACCAGTGAACATTCTCAATTTAGCCTAGCCTTATTACAAGCGTTGATATTGCACAATATTCCCGAAGGTATGATATTATTTACGCCATTATTTATGGCTAGAATTAGATTTTACTTATTATTTCTTCTTTCTATTATCATTGCAGTACCCGTTGCAATAGGGGCTTTCATTGGCGAAATGATTGGTATGCAAAATCAGTTATTATGGGCGTTCTTAATAAGTTTGACAGTCGGAACGATTTATATGGTTACGATAAAGGAAATCCTACCCGAATCAATCAGGCAATCATCCAATATATATAGCTTACTGGTCGCACTAATTGCTTTTTGTCTGGTAGGTGCGTATCTGACTTCTTCATAAAGGTTTAAGAAGACATTGCTTCAATTCCTAAATTAATAAGATTACACATGGATAAGCTACAATTAGACATTATTATATTTTTGTTTATCCAATACCCCCACTCCTATCCATTTATTTAAAATCAGATATACCCAAGGAAAATTCTTTCCCTTCAGCAACAAAAACCCCCGACCGATAGCGGTCGGGGGTTTGAGATTAAAAAAACATAGTTTAAGAGTGCCGTATATTGTATCATTTTTATCATCACTCACTTAAATTTGATGTTTAGCTATCCTACCTAACATGGCTAGAATGAAATAACAATAAAAATGGGCAGTGTAGTATTTATAAGATTTTTGTGGAAATGTTAACATCCATTAGATAGGTTTAATACTCTCCATATATCCTTGAATATCTTCTTCGGACATTTCGCCTGTTATAATCTTTACAATCTTGCCTTCTGGATTGATAAGGAGAGTAGTCGGCAACGGTTTAATGTTATAAGACTGCATTACACCTTTTGTTTCATCAATTAAGGTAGGGAAAATCATTCCATATTGTTCAGCGAATGTTCGAACTTTCAAGTCAGACTCTGCGATATTGACGGCTAATATTTGAACCCCTTGATCTTTATAAACCTCATATTGTCGCCCCATCGCAGGCATTTCCTTTTTACACGGTGCACACCAAGTCCCCCAAAAATTTAAGAAGACGCCTTGACCTTTATAATCAGAGAGTTGATGGCTTTCACCGTTTAAGTCGACTAATGCGAAATCAGGCGCATCATCTCCAACTTTTAATACATCATGTTTTTCTTTTGTTAAGCTGTTGTATATTGTAAATACGATAGCACTTGTTAATACGATTAAAACAATTAACCGCATCATGAAACGATTCTTCTTTTTATTATTCAACTTACGGTTGCTCCCTTCAAGAACTTGCAGGATATGAACGGCATACCTGGACTGTCTTTATTTATGATTATTATTATACTAAAGATCTATCAAAAAACTATGCAGTCACAAATCTGTCATGATTGTAGCTAGAATCATTTCTTTTCGTCATATTCAGCTGTTTCTGCATATTTATTTCATAATTGTTCTTTATACTAAATTTCAGGAGAGGGGCGAATGTTCAATTGAACAGAATCTCTACCAAGCTAACTGCTTATTTTTTTATTGCTGTACTGATCATGGAAATATCCCTTATTGGATATCTCCATCAAAATATCATTCATTCACGGATCGACGAGGAGTTCTCCCGATTATTGGCAGTGGGTTCAAATCATCGGGATGTACTTATCGAACATTATTCAGATACAACAATGAAACATATTGTATTGATGGAAAAAGACGGAGATCGGGAAGTCATAATTACAGATAGCCAAGGCGATATCATTCAAAGCTCAGAAGAAAACAAAGAGGTACTGGAAAAATACCTTCCTACAGCAAAAGATATTGATTTGAAGAACGATCAGATTCTAGCTTCGGACTGGGAAGGGTTACCATATATCATTAGTGCACATCCATATAAAGTAGATTCAAGCCATTCAGGTTATATAATCATGTTTCAAAGTACACGTCCAATTGAACAGTTAGTCGGTAAGTTGAACATGTATTTTGGTTTGGCAGGTGTGACGAGTATAGTCGTTTTACTTATTATTTACGCTGCACTTTCCAAATTTCTTACACGTCCATTAATCCGAATGAAGGAAGCGACGGAGAAATTGAGCGAAGGAGATTTTGATGTAAGCCTTCCGTTTATTGGGAATGACGAGCTTGGCGAATTGTCAGGCTCTATTCAAAAGCTTGCGAACGACTTGGAGCGATTAAAAACGGAACGTAATGAGTTCTTAGCCTCAATTGCCCATGAATTAAGTACGCCATTGACGTATTTAATCGGCTATTCGAAAGTGGCTATGAGACAAGGGGTAAATGAGAAGGATCGTAAACATTATCTTGAAATTATCGCAGAAGAGTCGGACCGTATGAAAGAACTTGTTAAAAATTTATTGGATTTAGCGAAAATGGATGAAAATACTTTCACAGTATCGAAGGAATATTTTAAGGTATGTCCGTTCTTTGAGGATATCCTCCAGCTTGTTGGACCTTCTTTTAATTTGAAGAAACTGAGCCTAGAGATAATTTGTGAAGAGGATTTCGAAATCCATGCAGATCCTTTGAGATTAGAGCAAATAATTTTGAACTTACTTGATAATGCTTTGAAATATTCAATAGAGCAATCGGTAGTCACAATAAAGGTTTTCAAGAAAGGGAAGAAAGTAGCCATTTCCATTGCGGATTTCGGAATCGGAATCCCGTCCGAGGAGACCCCGTTCATTTTTGAAAAACTTTATCGAGTGGAAAAATCACGCTCTCGTACATCAGGTGGATCAGGTATTGGTCTGGCAATCGTAAAAGAACTTGTCGATGCCCACAATGGAAGCATTGAAGTGGAAAGTAGCCTAGGAAGAGGTAGTACGTTCACCATCATAATATGAGGGGGGTATACACCTACATGAGAACAATCTTACTAATTGATGATGAGCAAAGGATGTTAGATCTCATTGAATTATTTCTAATTCCGCATGGCTTCAAATGTATTAAAGAGACAAGTGGAAAGAAGGCATTAGGAATAATTAAGAAGGAGAAAGTTAGCCTTGTACTTTTGGATATTATGATGCCGGAAATGGATGGTTG
This sequence comes from Sporosarcina sp. P12(2017), assembly GCF_002743035.1. Lineage (NCBI taxonomy): Bacteria > Bacillati > Bacillota > Bacilli > Caryophanales > Caryophanaceae > Sporosarcina > Sporosarcina sp. P12(2017). Next base: position 43,564 of record NZ_PDYL01000012.1, on the reverse strand, counting down.
GGAGGTGTGCGAAAAAATCCGCGAGTTTTCTGATGTCCCTGTCATCATGTTGACGGCTAGAACCGATAAGCTTGATTTGGTAAAAGGACTAGAGAGCGGCGCTGACGATTATATTACAAAACCTTTTGATGAACGAGAGTTGTCGGCAAGGGTGAATGCACTGTTGCGCCGTTTTCCCGAGGAAGAAAAAGAGACAGAAATGATTATTTATGGTGATTTTAAGCTAGATAAAGAAACTTATTCATTACAATTTAGAAACTTGAAAGTGCCGCTGACGCTAAAAGAGTTTTTTATTGTTGAAGCTTTGATCTCACGGCCAACAAAGACTTATACAAGGGAACAGTTATTACATGCCGCATGGGATTATAATACGTACACGGATATCCGGACAGTGGACTCGCATATACGTAACCTGAGAGATAAATTAAAAACTACCGGATTTCCCATTGATGAATTTTTAAAGACAGTATGGGGAATCGGATATAAATGGAACTAAAGGAGAAATATCATAATGAAAAAAATGAGAATGGTCGCCGGATTGCTATCACTGCTCTTCGTCATCTCCGCTTGTAGCAAAGAAAGTGAACCGTATGCTTTTGAAAAAGTGGAAAACAGTAAATTTGAACACTTACATGGCTTGGGATATATAAATGGAGGGCCCAAAATTGTAATATCTACTCATGATGGCCTTTATGAATATGATGAAGAAGGTTGGAAAGAAGCAAACAGCGAAAAGCATGATTATATGGGTTTCCAAGCCGTACGTGAAGGTTTTTTCTCAAGTGGTCATCCAGAGCCAGGATCCGACTATAAAAATCCGCTCGGTCTTGTCAAAAGTACGGATCGGGGGGCTAGCTTTGATAAATTAGCGTTCTATGGTGAAATCGATTTTCATTATCTTGCGGCAGGTTATGACTCAAACGCAATTTATGTGCTAAATGAAATGCCTATGGAAGAGATGACAGGGGGGCTTCATTATACCTTGGATGAAGGAGCCACTTGGAATGAGGCCTCTATGAATGAATTCAACTCGGGATTCATCTCGAATTTGGCTGCTCATCCATCACAGAAAGAGATGATTGCCATCGGAAGTAAAGAGGGTATATTCCTTTCGAGGGACTACGGCGAAAATTTTGCACTTTTTAACGATGCGAAAATGGTTCTAGCTGTAACTTTGACTGAAAATGGTGGGTACTATTCGAGCTATGAAAATGAAACGGTACAACTCCAATCATTCTCATTTGGGAACGATCAAGAAATGTCGATTCAACTTCCCGATGAAAAAATGAGTCCTATCGTTTTTATTGCAGTTAATCCGGAGGATGAGAAGGAGGTTGTCATCGCAACGTATAATAATGATATTTTCTTGACAATGGATGGAGGGGCCAATTGGGATACACTTGCTGAAAATAGTGAATTGATGAAATAAGAAAATGGACGGTGCTTACTAAATGTATGGATTGATGTCGAAAATCAGTCAAATAATAACTGAACCGGTGACCATTCTTATAAATTCCTTTGAGCAATATCCTCTTGTGGTTGCACTTCTTTTAGGCTTGATTGGGGCTGTCGCACCTTGTCAGCTTACAGGAAATATGAGCGCAATTACTTTATATGGAAACCGTACCATTCAAATGAAGAATGACATGGGAGAAATTGTGGCGTTTATTCTTGGGAAAGTAGTGGTGTTCAGTTCTTTAGGACTGTTCGTATGGTTCTTTGGTGAATCATTCGAACAGTCATTAATAGAATACTTTCCATTGTTCCGTAAAGTGATTGGTCCGCTTATTATCATTACCGGTCTTGTTTTGCTTGGTATCCTTAAGCTAGGATTCCTTCAAAAAATAACGATGCACATTCCTATGCGTCTACGGAATGGGAAGTTAGGTTCTTTTATGTTGGGCGCAAGTTTTTCGCTTGCCTTCTGTCCAACGATGTTTGTACTTTTTTTCGTTTGGCTTATGCCCTTGGTTGTGACTACTTCTTATGGTCTTGTTTTGCCCGTTGTTTTCGGTTTGGCAACATCGCTTCCGCTCATTGTCCTATTTCTTTTAATATGGTTCTTTGATGCAAAGAGACTCATTATGAAGAAAAGCATGAAGGCAGGAAGAATTGTGCAACGTTTAGCTGGTGTTATCCTTATCATCATAGGAATAGCAGATACCATCACTTATTGGGGAATTTGATTGATAAAGTTTCTTGCACTGGGCGAGCGGGAAATTGTCTACAACTTTTAGGTGTTCGGCAGAGAGGAGATTAATATAGATGTTTGCAGATTTGAACTTGTTTCTTGCATTTGGCGCTGGTCTTTTAAACTTTATATCCCCGTGCACACTACCGTTATATCCAGCTTTTATATCTTATATAACAGGAATGTCACTTGATGAGATGAACACGGATAAAGGGAAGTCACGAAAAAGTGGAATTTTCCATACGATTGTTTTCCTAATCGGTTTTTCGGTTATCTTCATTTTTCTCGGTTATAGCTCATCGCTTGTCGGTACGTTTTTTTATCAGTATCAAGATTTACTCCGTCAGATAGGTGCGATTTTTATTGTCATCTTTGGTTTGATGATTTTAGGTTTCTTTACGCCTAAGTTTCTTATGAAGGAGAAGAAATTACAGTTTAAGAATCGACCGGCCGGTTATTTTGGCACATTCCTTATAGGACTTGCATTTGCAGCGGGATGGACTCCATGTACTGGACCTATCACGGGAGCTGTTTTCATGATGGCCGCACAAAATCCGGGGTCTGGAATGTGGTATATGCTTGTCTATGTTTTAGGGTTTGCAATTCCATTTTTCCTGCTATCAATTTTTATCACTCGTGTTAAATGGATCCAGAAATACAACCGAACAATAACGAAAGTCGGGGGTTACTTAATGATTGCACTCGGAATCCTCCTTTTCTTCGATGGTTTAACATATATCATTATATGGATTAGCCCATTTTTTGGCGGATTTATGGGATTCTGATGAAATTAGCTCTAAGGATAATTGGTTTTTATTACGTTATAAAAGGTATAGTCAATTATGTAATAGCTCACATTTAAAGTCCGTCGCATTGTACGGGCTTTTTTCTATGGACTTTTATATATTGCTGAAGGAATTTATAAATAAGATGGTCTTGATTAAAGTCGTTCACATACTTGTCTAATGCATTGCACTAATACTGCATAATTTTTCTGTACCATTAGATTCAGGAGGATTATGGAGTTCTAATATACTGCTAGATACTCTCATTCATAAATATGAAAAAGATGAAGGAGTCAATTCAAAATGAGCAAAATTACATGCCAATGTGGCCACGAAAACCCATTTGGTACAGTACTTTGTGAGCGGTGTGGAAGGCCGCAAACAGAAGAAGCGAAAAAAAGTAAGCTTATCGACATGAGATACGAAGGTTCTGCAAGAAGATCCCAAACATATAAAAGGTCTATTATCGATAAAGTTTGGAACTTTTTCTCTAGCGTTAAAATAGGTGTCAGTATTATTGTTGCGGTTCTAGCGACTTCGGCAATTGGAACACTATTTCCACAAAAGCTATTTGTTCCGGCAACTACTGCGGCAGACATCTTAGCATATTACGAAAAGCATTATGGTTTTGCAGGAACCCTCTATTATAAACTTGGATTTTATGACATGTACAATAGCTGGTGGTTTATTACGCTAGTTGGAATGCTTGGGATTTCCATCATCATCGCCAGCATTGATAGAGTTGTCCCTTTATACAAATCATTGAAAAAGCAACGCACGAAGCGCCATGTCTCATTCATGAGGAGACAACGGATTTACGGTTTAGGCACAGTTGAAGATGCGGATGCGTCAATGGCTAAAGCAGAAGAGAAACTTAAAGCGCTTCGTTACAATGTGAAAACGGAAGATGGGGCGATTTTAGCAGAAAGAGGTCGATTTTCAAGATGGGGTCCATACGTCAACCATACTGGGCTAATCATCTTTCTTCTTGGTGTGCTATTGCGAGGCCTTCCGGGTTTTTATGTCGATGAAACACTGTGGCTTCGCGAGGGAGAGACACGTGCTATCCCAGGTGCACCGGGATACTATTTAGAAAACAATCAATTCATTCTCGATACTTATTCAAAAGAAGACGACGCTGCTTTCAGTCAGGCAATAGACCGAGTTGGAACAATCGTGAGTAATTATCAATCGGATGTCACGTTATATAAAGAAACGGAGAGTGGCCTTCCAGGTCAGTCCGAACAGTTGGAGTTTGTCAAAGATTATTCAATCATCGTAAACAAACCGCTTAATTTTGACGGATTTAATGTTTTCCAGATGGATTATCAACTCGATGAACTGAAATCGATGACTTTCCAACTAACAGAAAAAGCATCGGATAGATCACTTGGGGAATTCACTGTTGACCTTATCAATCCAGAACCAACTTACCGTCTAGGAGAAGGCACGTATGTGGAATTGAAGGACTTTTATCCGGATTTTGATGGCATGGAAGATGGTGAGCCGAAATCGAAGTCACCAATACCGAACAATCCTGCATTCATTTTCAAAATGGTAACACCTGCAAAACCGGATGGTGAAATGAGTTTTGTAGAGATACGTCATACACTTGAAACGGAACTAAATGATTACAAAGCAACGTTTCTTAGCGCTGAAACACGTGATGCTACCGGTCTTGTAATCCGTAAAGACAAGACATTATATATTTTACTTCTTGGAGGAATTATTTTTATGATTGGAGTCGCTCAGGGATCTTATTGGAATCATAGAAGGATATGGATTCAAAAAGGCGAAGGCGATGAACTATTCCTTGCTGGCCATACAAATAAAAACTGGTTTGGGTTAAAAAAGGATCTGGATACAGTGAAAGATTTTGCAAACCTGCCTCTGTACGAGGATAGACAAGATGCTGAGTCCAGTTCGGATGAAGTGAAAGGGGACAACTCATAATGGAACTTGCGTCTTTAAGTGCTAATTTGCTTCTCGTCTCATTTATTGCTTATCTTGTTGCCACGATGTTTTTTGGTGGGGCGGTAAAAGGTACAAATTCGGAAGCAACCTATCAAAACAACCGATGGGGAAATATTGCGATTGTAATTACAATCATTGGATTCATCTCGCATTTGGGATACTTTATTTTACGTTGGATAGCTACTGGACACGGACAAGCCCCAGTTAGTAATATGTTTGAGTTTACGACTGCATTTGGAATGATGATTGTCGGGGCGTTCATCTTATTGTTTTTCATTTACAGAACACCATCGCTTGGCTTGTTTGCGTTGCCGCTTGCAGTCATTATCATCGGATATGCAAGTATGTTCCCGAGGGAACTTTCACCGCTCATCCCAGCGTTACAAAGCTACTGGTTGACGGTTCACGTTATTACAGCAGCAATCGGTGAGGCGATTCTAGCAATCAGTGCAGTGGCAGGACTCGTGTACCTGTTGAAAAATGTCGACTTGACGAAAAAGTCAAAGCAGCGGTTTTGGTTGGAATCAGTTATGTTCACCCTAATACTTGTTGTCGGTTTCATCTTATCTTCTTCGACATTTGCTGTTATGGGATATGAAGCGAAATTCACTTATATTAATCAAAATGAACAACAAGCTCAAATTGTCTATAATTATCCGCCGTTATTCGGTATGAATGAGTACGAATCGCTTACACCAGATAAAATGACGCCACTTGCGGAAATGCCTGCAATCGTCAACGGAAAGACACTAACGACGCTTGTATGGTCGGTCGCAACGGGTATTGTGCTTTATTTGTTGCTTAGACTTATTTTACGTCGTCCAGTCGCGACATTGTTTCAGCCGTTTGCGAAAAAGGCAAATTCTCAAGTTATGGATGAAATTGGTTACCGTTCTGTCTTAATCGGATTCCCAGTTTTCACACTTGGGGCGCTTATTTTCGCAATGATTTGGGCACATGAAGCGTGGTCCAGATTTTGGGGATGGGACCCGAAAGAAGTATGGGCACTTATTACATGGCTATTCTATGCAGCTTATCTTCATCTACGGCTCTCCCGTGGATGGGAAGGCAAGAAATCGGCATGGCTTGCGGTCATTGGTTTCATCATCATCATGTTCAACTTAATTGCTGTTAACTTGATTATTGCGGGACTGCATTCATACGCATGACAAAGACACACCTCAGATAAATCAATTGGGAGGAGAGAGGTTGATACATGATTAATCTGCTTACAATTAATCCGGTCGCATTTTCACTTGGACCCATAGGGATTCGTTGGTATGGGATTCTAATCGCGCTCGGTATAGTCCTTGCATTTATTGTTGTCCAGAAGGAAATGGTGAAACGTGGGATGCATCCAGATTTTCTGACGGATCTACTTATTTGGGCGGTTCCGATTTCAATCATCAGTGCACGGATCTACTATGTCATTTTCTCTTGGGATTATTACAAAGAAAACCCAGGACAAATCATTCAAATTTGGGAAGGTGGCATTGCTATCCATGGTGCGCTGATCGGTGCATTTATTACGACATATTTTTATACTAAACGTCGGGGCATTTCCTTCTGGAAAACAGTCGACATTGCTGCTGCTGGGCTTCTGATTGGCCAATTAATCGGCCGTTGGGGCAATTTCATGAACCAAGAAGCGCACGGTGGCCCCGTTTCGGAAAAGTTTCTTGAGACGACAATTATTCCGGATTGGATCATGAATCAAATGACGATTGAAGGCGTGACGTATCATCCGACATTCCTTTACGAATCGCTATGGAACCTTGTGGGGCTTATCATCATTATTTTGTTGCGCAGAGTGAACTTAAAGCGCGGCGAAATGTTCTTGTTTTACCTCGTTTGGTATTCCGTCGGGCGGTTCTTCATCGAAGGGATCCGGACGGATAGCTTATATGTCATCGGTGAACTTCGGGCGGCACAGCTTGTGTCCGTTATGGCTATTGTCGTTTCAGTCGTCATTTTTATTATCAGGCGTTATGTTCGGAAAGTGGATGTAAATTATCAAGATGAATAGAAAAGTACTTTTGTAATTAGGGTCGCTTCTAGAGGGGAACCAGGTTTTTATTAGCTATAAACGAAATTACACAATTAAGAAAGAAACACACAAAACTCCATGGAGAATATTCCATGGAGTTTTTGTATCGGAAAATGCTATTCAATTATCATCACTACATCAGATTTTCAACAAACGTGCATTAATCGCTACGATAACTGTACTTAGAGACATTAATATAGCACCGACTGCCGGACTTAGAACAATTCCGAATTTGTAGAGAGCACCCGCGGCCAACGGGATTGCAAGAATATTATAACCAGCAGCCCACCACAAGTTTTGCGTCATTTTGCGATAGGTAGCCTTCGAAAGCCTTATAATATTTACAACATCAAGCGGGTTGCTTTTGACAAGAACGACATCAGCTGTTTCAATGGCTACATCAGTCCCAGCGCCTACCGCAATACCTAGATCTGCTTTCGCTAGGGCGGGGGCATCGTTTACCCCATCTCCAGTCATTGCAGTTCGAAGACGCTCAACATTTTGGATATGCTCAATTTTCTCAGACTTCTCATGCGGAAGGACCTCAGCAAAAATTTCTTCCATTCCAAGTTGCTCGCCTACATAATGTGCCACTTTTACATTATCGCCTGTCAGCATGATTGACTTGACATTCATTTCTTTTAGCTTGTTAATGGCATCTACAGCTGTTTCGCGGACAATATCTGCAAGGGCGATCATCCCGGCAAGTTTGCTGTCAATCAACGTGAATACCACAGTTTTTCCTTCCGATGACCACTTATCGAATTGAACGTTATCAAATTCAAGGTTCAGTTCTTTTACATAGCCGGGACTGACGACTAAGACCTGCTTTCCATCTACTGTCCCTTCAAGACCTTTACCGGTCAATGATTGGAAATTCTCCACTCGTTGAAGAGAGATGCCCATTTCATCGGCTTTCCTAGTTACACCTTTTGCAAGGGGGTGTTGGGATTGGGCCTCGACTGCGACGGCATAGGAAACGACATCTTCTTCACTGAAATCTCCAAATGTGTAGATATTCGTTACACCGAACTCACCTTTCGTAAGTGTACCTGTTTTATCGAAAACGACAGCTTCAATATTTCGGGCGCCTTCAAAAGCTGCTCGATTTCGTATGAGAAGTCCATTTTTAGCTGCAATGGATGTTGAGACAGCAACTACTAACGGAGCTGCCAGCCCTAAAGCATGTGGACACGCAATGATTAGAACTGTCACCATTCTTTCCATAGCGAATGAAACAGGATACCCAAGTGAAGTCCAAATCAAGAAAGTAATCAGACCTGCTGCCAGTGCGCCGTAGAACAACCACTTTGCAGCCCTATTGGCAAGGTCCTGGGCTCGTGATTTGGATTCTTGAGCTTCTTTAACTAAGGTAATTACTTGTGAGAGATACGACTCACTCCCTATCTTCATAACGGAAATGACAAGCGAACCTTCGCCATTTATTGATCCGCCAATGGCTTCCAAACCTGCTTCCTTATCAACTGGAACTGATTCACCTGTCAGCATTGACTCATCAATAGTTGACTTGCCTTCAAGTATTTGTCCATCCACTGGCACCTTCTCGCCAGGCTTGACGAGTACATGATCCCCGTGTTTTAACTCGGTTACGTCAACTTCTTTAATATTGCCGTCCTCGTCAATCAAATGCGCTTCAGAAGGCATCAGCTTGGCGAGCTCTTCCAAAGCTTTTGAAGCCCCCATTACAGAACGCATTTCAATCCAGTGACCAAGAAGCATAATATCAACTAGTGTAGCCAATTCCCAAAAGAAATCGTTTTCTGCAAAACCGAATACCGCAGCTGTACTGTATACGTAAGCCACGATTATAGCCAATGTAATCAGCGTCATCATGCCGGGATTTCTATCTTTCAGCTCGTCCTTTGCCCCTGTAAGGAAAGGCCATCCTCCATAAAAGAATACAAACGTTGAGAGTGCAAATAAAATGTACAAGTCTCCCGCGAAGCGCCAGTCAACACTAAGAAACATTTGAATCATCGGTGACAGAATCAAAATAGGGATTGTAAAAATTAGCGAAATGTAAAATCGCTTTTTGAAATCCTCTACCATATGTGCGTGATGATCATGGTGTCCGTGATGCCCTTCATGAGAATCTATTTCCCTGTGATGATGGTTCCCATCAGTTTCATGGTGATGATGTGAATGATTTGACATACAATTAACTCCTTTCTGATTTATCTAATTACCAGTATGTCTTGAGTATACTCATTAAAGATGCAGAAATTATGCACAATCTAAGTAGTTTCTATCCTATGGAACACACAAATATTCCCGCATATCAGTCATTTAGACTGTTCATATTACATACCCTTATAAGGTATATAACCTTTCGTTGCACTAGGTAAACATAAACATTTTATAGCTTAAAAAAGGTGGGGGATTGATGGGGAACTATGAATTATTTATATTAGGTTCGCTTGGTTTGTTAACATTTGTCGTCGTTACGCTAGCGATAATCTGGAAAAAAACATTTCGATCTATGCAAGGAATGATTATTTCAATGTTTTTTGGGATGAATGTTGGTTTGACCGCTGGCGTTCTATTAGGTGTAACCTATCAAGGGAATTTATATTTTTCAACAATACTATCAATGGCTATAGGCGTACTCGCAGGCGCCTTATGCGGGTTTTGTTTCGGAATCCTCTCCGTGTTAGAAGGAGTAATGGCCGGATTGATGGGTGGCATGATGGGAGCAATGTTAGGTGAAATGATTAATGTACACGAGTCAATCAATTTAATACAGATATTCTTATTTCTTTCTATTAGTACAATTTTTGTTATTGTCATTTTAAAAACTCCTCAAAAAAGTAAAATAAAAAATAAAAGATGGTTATTAAAACCACTCTTGCTTTCATTTTTTATCGCAGTGTATATAATAGCGGGAAATTTATTGGTTGAAGGGAACGAGAAACTGATGAATTCGGAATTACAGCATAGTGGTCACTCGTCGGCAATTAATAAAACAGAAGAATTTAATCAGAATAACCAAGTTGTTGCTATGGAAACTGCTGAAATGAAGTACTCAAAAAATGAAATTACTGTAGAAAAAAATAAACCAGTCACACTAGCTCTTACAAATCTGGATGAGGTTGAGCATGACATTGAAATCCGGACTTCCAACTTTAGCATGATAAAGGGATCCAATCACAATCATGGGGGAAATAAAGATATGTTGCATCTACATGCTGCGCCTGAAAAGACGGAGACACTAACATTTACCTTAACTGAATCTGGCATTTATGAATTTTATTGTACGATTCCAGGGCATGAGGAATTAGGGATGATTGGACGATTTATTGTAAGTTAAATACTTTAACATACCCAAGCTGCATATATTGTTTGACGGAGGGTTGTCCATGAAAAAGTCGTTGAAAATATGGAGTGCATTCATCTTCTTCCTATTCTTATTTCCAATTATATTGGAAATGATTCCAAAGGCAATAACTGAAGAGGGAGTAGTTGTTCAAACCGATGAGCAAAAATTAGTTTATGCAGCAAATATCTTCGAAACGGAACCCGAAGTACAAACAGACATGCGTGCCCTTTTATACAATACTCATTCACATGAAGCATTTGAACCCATCACTCTAAAGCATGATGGGAAAATTGCTGTTTCCCATCAGGAAGTGAATATTATGGCTCTCAGTGAAAAAGTAAAAAAACAGTTGGAGGTTAATGGAGTAGGGACGGATATTATTGACGTTGATGTTACTGCTGAAATGAATAAAGCAGGAATTCCGTATCATAAATCGTATGATGTTGTTCGACCATATGTACAGAAAGCCTTGAACGACGCGAATTACGATATCATAGTCGACATTCATCGGGATTCGCTTAAAGCGGATAGGACGACAGTCACTTATGAAGGGGAAAAGTTTGCGCAAGTCGTTTTTGTTATCGGTGAAGATCATGCTGATTATAAATTGAATCAGGAATTAGCTGAAAGACTGATGCTCGAAATGGAACAGATTGTTCCAAATATAACTAAGAAAATCGTATTTAAATCAGGGCATGGTGTAGATGGAAAATATAATCAGGATCTTCATAAGCGCCTAACTCTTGTTGAAATAGGTGGAATTGGAAACGATGAAGCAGAACTAAATAGGACAACGGCTGTACTTGCAAAAGCTGTCTCACAAGTGTTAAAGAAATAAGACGAAACCAGATATTGAGGCATCGCTTTTTCAACACTGTACTTTAATTAGTTTAAATAGGAATAAACATGCATGATTCAAGCGTCAAAAATTTAAAAATATGAGTAATTCCGGCTTTCTAAATCGGCATTGGTGCGGACACCCTGGTCATTAATATTAACTTTACTCAAAGAGCCCTTGATAACTTCCTTTTGGAGCTATTAAGGGCTCTCTCAATTTCTTTTTTACAAATGTATCTTCTCATCTCCCTTAAAAGTGCATAAATACGTAGTAAAATAAAATTCTGTAAGGAGGAGAGATAGTCTTGAAAAATAGTTATTAGTTGCAAGTGCACCAGCAGGGGAGAAACCCAAACAATGCTTGTTAAAAGAGGTAGATTAATATTAAGGCGGTATTAAGATGATTATAATGAAAAAGGTTTACAAGAAATACCCGAACGGTGTCGTTGCATCAAACGGCATAAATGTAGAAATTAAACGTGGGGAATTTGTTTTTGTTGTCGGTCCTAGCGGCGCTGGAAAATCGACATTTATAAAAATGATGTACCGTGAAGAAGTACCAACAAGTGGTGACATCATCATAGATGATATTAATTTGGCGACGCTACGAAATAGTCAGGTTCCTTATTTACGTCGAAAAGTCGGCGTCGTGTTTCAAGACTTTAAGCTTTTGCCAAAACTAAATGTATATGAAAACATAGCATTCGCACTTGAAGTAATCGAGGAATCGCCAGAACAAATTCGAAAAAAAGTGAATGATGTTCTAGGACTTGTCGGACTTACGCATAAGTCACGGATGTTTCCGACTGAATTGTCAGGCGGAGAGCAGCAACGTGTATCCATCGCACGTTCAATTGTTAACACCCCAAAAGTCGTTATTGCTGATGAGCCGACAGGCAATCTTGACCCAGTTACATCATGGGAGATTATGGAGATGCTTGAACGAATTAATGCCCGTGGTACGACGATTGTGATGGCTACTCATAATAAAGAAATTGTCAATACGATGAGGCATCGGGTCATTGCAATTGAAGGCGGACTAATCACCCGTGATGAAGTCGGAGGTGATTATGGCTATGAAAGCTAGAACACTCAGACGACATCTTCGGGAGAGTTTCAAAAGCCTAGATCGCAACAGATGGATGACTTTAGCGTCTGTTAGCGCAGTTACTGTCACACTTCTCCTCGTCGGTGTCTTTATTGTCCTTATGATGAATTTAAATAAAGTAGCAGATGATATTGAAAAAGATGTGGAAATAAAAGTTTTAATAGATCTTGCTGCTGATGAATCGGCGGTGTCGGTACTTGAACAAAAGATTCTTGAGACAAACGGTGTAGAAAGCATCCAATTTATTTCTAATGCTGAGGAACTAGAAAAGATGATCAAAGGATATGGAGACGAACTTGGTTTATATAAACAAGACAACCCCCTTCGTCATGTGTTTTACGTGAAAGCATCGAATCCGCAGCAAACGGCAACTATCGCAAAGGAAATTGGATTGTACGATGATGCGTACAAAGTTATTTACGGTGAAGGAAAAATCGAGAAATTGTTTAAAGTGTTGAATACAGGCCGTAATGTTGGTCTCGTTCTTATCGTTGCGCTCTTTTTTACGGCAATGTTCCTCATTTCGAATACGATTCGTATTACGATTGTTGCACGAGGAAGGGAAATCGAAATTATGAAGCTTGTCGGTGCAACAAGAAATTTCGTCCGAATTCCATTCCTCTTTGAAGGTATGTGGCTTGGGATTCTCGGAGCAATTTTGCCAATGTTAATTATGACAATAACTTATTTTAATCTATACGAGTTTCTTGAACCGAAACTGGAAGGAGAATTCCTTCAACTTCTTAGTGTGACGCCATTTATTTATCAGCTGAATGGGCTTCTTTTATTCATGGGTCTCTTTATTGGTGTCTGGGGGAGTTTTATATCAGTTCAAAAGTTTATAAAAGTCTAAAAAGAAAGGCGGGCGGGTTGCAAAGGTCTTAGCTAGTAGATTGAAAAATTTATGGAGGGACGTTGTGAAGAAACGAACTGTTGGTCTTGCAATAACAGCTTTAATTATCGGTACGTTGATTGTGATGACGGTTAAGTCGAATATGGAAACAGCAGAGCCAATCGATACGATTGTTGTTGGAGCGGATACTACAACGATTGAGTACGAGTCCGGGCTAGAAGAAGGAAATACACCGCCTGATTTTGAACTTTCTACTCTTTCAGGTGACATAATCAAGCTGACGGATTATAAGGGGAAAAAGGTTATTCTTAATTTCTGGGCATCGTGGTGTGGTCCGTGTAAGGCGGAAATGCCGCATATGCAAAATTTTTACGCGAAAAATAAGGATTCCGCGAACGTAGAAATCATCGCGGTTAATTTGACGACGGAAGAGCGAGGGCTCGTAAGCATCGAGAAATTTGTCGATGCGTATGGGCTAATATTTCCTATTCCGCTTGATAATAATGGTGAAGTAATGGATATGTATAGGATTATGACAATTCCTACGACGTATATGATTAGCATGGATGGGACAATTAAGCATAAGATTATTGGACCGATGGACGAAAAAACGATAAAAGAACTTGTTGATAATCTATAATAGATGAAACTAGGGCCAGACTTTAGACTATTGTATGACTTTTTTGTTCATTTACTAGGGAATACCCGAACACAGTGTGGTGGGAACCGTCAATGAAAATCATGGATATAAAAAATCGTCTAGATTATAAATCTAGGCGTTTTTTGTGCTTAACATATCGAAGATGCAAGATGAATTGCTAAAAAATTGCACGAATTCTCCTTAATTAATCCTTAGTTTTGTCATCCGAATGTATTAGAATTGTAAAATGATGATGATTGTTCTTATGCTAAAATTATACAGGAAGTGATAAATAAAGATGTCGAAAAAGACATCAATAAAATAGTTGAGGTGGAGAATGAGAAAACGATTTATTCAAATACTAATGGCTGTGTTTCTGATTAGTATAATACCATTTGTATCGTCAAATAAAGTGAGTGCGGCAACTTCGAATGAGATTGCCACCTATGCGAAAAAGTTTTACGGTACACCTTATAAGTTCGGTGGGACAACCCCCGCTGGATTTGACTGTTCAGGTTATATCAGATATGTATTTAATCATTTCAACACTAGCTTACCGAGAACATCCGCGGATCAGTTCAAAGTGGGAACTGCGGTTAGTAAGGATAAGCTGCAACCAGGAGATTTAGTGTTCTTTGCAAATACGTACAAGAAAGGTATTTCCCATACTGGAATTTATTTAGGAAATGACGAGTTCATATCGGCGAAAAGCCGTGGGGTCTTGAAGGCGAATCTAAAGACAGATCCTTATTGGGCGCCTAAATACGCGGGGGCAAAACGTGTATTAAACACCCAAACAGCTGTTGAACCAGTTAAGGAAACACCTGCTGAGCAGATGAGTGATGTGTTTAAAGATTTATCGACAAAGCATCCTGCTTACGAGGCAATCATTGCACTAAATAAAAGCGGGGTTATAACTGGCTATGGAGACTCCACATTCAAACCTGAAAGTTCAATTACTCGGGGACAAGCAGCTGCAATGATAAATCGGGAGCTTAAATTAGAAGCATCAACTGGTGTGACATTTAAGGATGTTGCGCCAAATCACCCATTTTCGGCTGACATTGCGGCTATGAATGAAGCAGGAATCCTTCAAGGTTATGGAACAAGTGAATTCGGCATTAACGACAAACTGACACTTGCACATCTCGCGGCTATCGTCGATCGGGCATTCGATCTTCAGGGACAAATCGTGGGAAAATCACAAGTAGCATCTAATCATAATGTTGTCCCGACAAGTCACTGGGCTTCAGAAGCAATTTTTGCATTGAAGACACTTGATCAGACACAAGTCTTTCAGAAACCAGGATTTAGTGTAGGAAAAGAAGCAACCCGCGCAGAATTCGCTGCGGCAGTATTTACCGCAGTATCTTACAAATAAGGTTTTTAATATAGCGTGGGCGTACATCTACTATAAAAGATGTACGCCCGCTTTATGTTTTTGTTTGTAGAAGACAGGAAATCAGTCCGAAAAGTGGAATGTTGCCTAATGAAATCAAATCTGCTTATAAATTGACCTTGAAAAAGGAGAGTGTTAGTATAGGGGTACGGGGTATAAGTGCTTATACGGGGAGGGAAGATCATGCAAGAAACTTCGAAAACAACAGTTCAACCAAATAAGCAACAGCTTCTTAATCGATTAAAACGTGTCGAGGGACAAGTGAGAGGCGTTCATCAAATGGTTGAGAATGACCGTTATTGTGTAGATATTTTACATCAAATTAGCGCAATCCAATCAGCGATGAATAAAGTTTCATTAGCTTTGCTAGAAGATCATACACATCATTGTGTAGCGAACGCAATTAAAGGGCAAGATGGTGAAGCGGCGATTAAAGAGTTGATGAGTGTTATGAAGACAATGACAAAATAAAAAAAATGATCTTTCTTATTGACATACCTTACGGGGGTATGTTAAATTGATAATAACAACAAAACAGGAGGTGCTTAATTATGAAAGAAATCTTAAAAGTAGAAGGTATGTCATGTAATCACTGTGTGAATTCAATCGAAACGAATGTGGGGGAACTTGCAGGTGTTTCTGCTGTTAAAGTGAACCTAAATAACAATGAAGTTTCTGTAGAGTTCGACAATGCAGCGACATTGGCTCAAATTAAAGAAACGATTGAAGATCAAGGCTACGATCTTGTCTAACATTTAAAACAGAATTTCCGCTTACACCACGTGGGGGTATAAGTCGGTGGATAGGATTGTACCATATCGGTATAATCTTTCTTTTTCAAAACTATATACCCCCACTAAGTATAGGAGGAGAGGAAAAATGGCTACAACAGAAAAAACATTGCAAATTAATGGTATGACTTGTTCAGCTTGTGCAAACAGTATCGAAAAAGGTTTGTCGCAAATTGAAGGTGTCGAAAAAGCAAACGTCAACTATGCAATGGAAAGGTCTACGATTGTCTATGACCCAGAGAAAACCAATGTGAATGAATTTATGGAAAGAGTTGAAAAACTTGGCTATAGCGTCGTTCAAGAAAAAGAAACGTTTGATATTTCGGGTATGACGTGTGCAGCATGTGCGACGAAGATTGAAAAAAGAATCAATAAGATGGACGGCGTTACCAATGCAAACGTCAATTTTGCGCTAGAAACAATTGCGGTAGAATATGATGACAGACAAGTCCAGACAGCTGAAATGATCGCTGCTGTAAAGAAACTAGGCTATGAATTAATACCTAAGCAAGATGGGAAAGACAAGATAGATCATCAAGAAAAAGAAATCAAAAAGCAGCAGAATAAGTTCATTTTCTCGGCTATTTTAACATTTCCTTTGTTATGGACGATGGTTGCACATTTTGAATTTCTATCGTTTATCTACCTGCCCGCAATTCTTATGAATCCGTGGGTACAACTTGCACTTGCGACGCCCGTTCAATTCATCGTTGGGGCACAGTTTTATAAAGGTGCATTTAATTCACTTAGAAATAAAAGTGCCAATATGGACGTATTGATTGCACTCGGTACAAGTGCAGCGTATTTCTACAGTCTCTATTTATCATTTGAATGGATGAATGCAGGAAGTGTTGGACATGCCGACCTCTATTTTGAAGCAGCTGCTGTCATTATCACTTTAATCGTACTTGGTAAATTATTTGAGGTTCGTGCAAAAGGAAAAACCAGCCAAGCGATTCAAAAGTTGCTAGGGTTACAAGCAAAAACAGCTAGAGTGTTAAGGGACGGCGTTGAAAAAGAGCTACCGATTGAACAAGTCGTCACGGGGGATACAATCCTTGTTAGGCCTGGAGAAAGTATTCCAGTAGACGGAGAAATTATCGAGGGACGTTCTGCAATTGATGAATCGATGATTACGGGTGAAAGTATTCCGATTGATAAAGTAGCTGGGGATACGGTCATTGGTGCAACGATTAACAGGAATGGTTCCTTGCAAATCAAAGCTACAAATGTTGGAAAGGATACAGCTTTAGCGAAAATTGTGAAAGTGGTTGAGGAAGCGCAAGGGTCCAAGGCAGATATTCAGCGTTTGGCGGATCGAATTTCCGGTGTTTTTGTGCCAATCGTCGTAGTTATCGCGATTGCAACATTCTTTATCTGGTATTTTGCAGTATCGCCTGGAGATTTACGTTCGGCACTGATTCCAACAATTACGATTTTGGTAATTGCTTGTCCGTGTGCGCTAGGTCTGGCAACACCGACGTCGATTATGGCTGGTTCGGGTAGAGCTGCTGAAATGGGTTTGCTCTTTAAAGGCGGGGAACATTTAGAGAATACACGTTCTATCGATACGGTTGTACTGGATAAAACAGGAACAGTTACAAAAGGAGAACCTGCTTTAACAGATATTACAGTGACAGAGGGTTTTAAAGAAGATGAAGTTTTACAGTTAGTTGCAACCGCAGAAGATCAATCTGAGCATCCATTGGCACAGGCGATTGTCCTTGGTACGAAAGAAAAAGGGTTATCCCTTCTTGAAGCTACAGATTTTGAAGCATTACCAGGCTATGGTATTCGAGCCATTGTTAGTGGTAGAGAAGTATTGGTTGGCACAAGAAAATTGATGAAAGAACAAAAGATTGCCATTTTAAATTCTGAAGCTTCTATGGAAAAACTTGAACGTGATGGGAAAACAGCGATGCTCATTGCTGTAGATCAACAACTTGCCGGTGTCATTGCAGTTGCAGATACGGTGAAAGAAACGTCTAAAGAAGCAATTAAACGAATGCAGGAATTGGGTCTGGACGTCATTATGCTAACAGGTGACAACCAAAGAACCGCAGAGGCCATTGCTAGCCAAGTCGGTCTATCCCATGTCATCGCAGAAGTGTTACCAGAACAAAAAAGTGATGAAATTAAAAAGCTACAAGATCAAGGCAAGAAAGTTGCTATGGTCGGCGATGGTATCAATGATGCACCTGCACTTGCGATGGCAGATATCGGAATGGCTGTCGGAACTGGTACAGACATTGCGATTGAAGCCGCAGATATTACGCTCATGCGTGGCGATTTAAACAGTGTTGCAGACGCAATTATTATGAGTAGAAAAACAATGCGTAATATTAAACAAAACTTGTTTTTCGCTTTCTTCTACAACACGGTAGGGATACCGATTGCAGCAATTGGCCTGTTAGCCCCTTGGGTTGCTGGTGCTGCGATGGCGTTTAGTTCGGTATCGGTTGTGTTGAATGCGTTACGTCTTCAAAAAGTTAATTTGAAGTAATGAATAAAAATGATTTGTACGATTGAAGCAAGTGGAAATATAAGCATTAAAAAGAGTAGGACCGGGAAATTATTCCTGATCCTACTCTTTTCATTCTAAAATCGTGAAAAACAATTACGGAACCGCATCCAAAATTGCTTGGCAGTTATCAGATCATGTGACAATCAGTGTTGACTTCATATCGGCATGTCCCGCTCCACATGGAATATTGCAATAGATTGTATATTCACCCGGCTCTGTAGGTGTAAAAGTTGCCTCACCATCACCTTTTATGTCCATATCAAGTTCATCGATAGCAATCCCGTGCATGCCTTCTTCGTTTTTATATGTTATTGTAACCTCCTCGCCAGCCTTGACAGTATATTCACTCTGATCAAATTCAAAGTTAATCCCTGTGATATTGATTTCATTGCTGACGGTTGAAGTTTCTGAAGGGGTGGTGTTCTCTACCTGCCCCGTTGCGTCACTTGAATCTTTTCCACCGCATGCAGCAAGAACAAACAAAGCACTTAATAAAACTGTTGCCAATAACCATCTTTTCAAAATGAATACCTCCAATTTATTTGGGGATATATTTCCCTATATCCCTCTTATACATAATGATAGCTATCAAATATCCATTATCTATGGAGAAAGTAAGACAAAGTCATGACAGTTATTAGTGAGCTAAAGTGGGTGGTCTGTTATTGTGTTCACTTTCCGTTCATAAAAAGATGTTACTATAAAACGTAAATGAATAAGAGGAGGACGATGAATGAACAAGCAAATTAAAGTTCTCGTCATTGAAGATGATCCTTACATTTGTGAATTGATTATTTTATATGCTGAAAAAAACGGGTATATAGTTAGCACAGCCAACGATGGAATGACTGGATTAGAAATGTTTTATGATTGTTCTCCTGATCTTGTTATTTTAGATATTATGCTGCCTGGAATGGATGGTTGGGAAGTTTGCAAGGAAATAAGAAGATTCGATAAAACGCCCATTATCATGTTGACTGGGAAAGGAGAAAGCTATGACAAACTTAAAGGTTTCAACTTAGGAGCAGATGATTACATAGTAAAGCCTTTTGATCCGAACGAACTGATGGCACGGATAAATGCGGTGTTGCGGAGAGCTTATCCAATGTTAGGTACAAATGAGATCATCGAACTCCCCGAATTGAAGATTAATCTTCAACACTACAAGGTGACCTATAAGAAACAGGAAATTGTGCTGCCACCAAAAGAAATGGAACTGTTGTATTTTCTTACCTCACATTCAAATCAAGTCTTCACACGTCAACAGCTGCTGGAAAAAATATGGGGTTTGGATTATGAGGGGGATCCAAGAACGGTTGATGTACATATTAAAAGGATCAGGGACAAATTAGGGAATGCCAACGCTTATTGGAGGGTAACAACGATAAGAGGAGTAGGCTATAAATTTGAGGTGGACAACGAGTGATTAAGATAAACAGTATTTTTGTGAAGCTATTCATCACATATATCGCCATATTAATTGTGTCCCATCTTGTTTTTGCTGTCGCTTCCTATTTGTTATTTCAGAATAAACTAACCAATATGCACTTAAATCCCGAAGGTTTTAACCAAATGAAATACTTGTTTATCTCGTCTTCGATTATTTCAATAACGATTACAGGCATATTTACTTATTTCCTTACGAAAAGAATTACCGCCCCACTTCGAGAAATGAATCGGGTTGCCCTTCTTATCGCTAGAGGGAAATTTAATCAGAAAGTTGATATTAGGACAAGCGACGAGCTTGGCGAATTAGGTGAGACGTTCAATTATATGGCGCATGAGTTGGCTAGCGCAGACCAGATGAGAAAAGATTTTGTCGCCAATGTTTCCCATGATTTACGCTCCCCTCTTACTTCAATTCATGGATTTGCCAGTGCGTTTCTGGATGATAAAATCCCCGATGCTCGAAAACGTTATTATTTTACGATTATGAAAGAACAAACTGAGCGAATGATTAAGCTGGTCAATGATCTTCTCGATATGTCCCAAATCGAATCGGGGCAGTTGGAAATACACCCTGACCGCTTTAATTTGTCAGAGCTGGTTCGCCAAGTCATGGCTCGTATGGAAACTGAATTTGAAAATAAAAAACTAAATGTGGAATTAATATGTGATGAAGTAGAAGACATCTACGTATATGCTGACCCGGATCGGATTGATCAAGTAATCGTTAATTTGATTCAAAATGCTGTACACTATTCCAAACACGAGAGTTCTATCGAAGTGTTTTTGAAAAAGGAACACCAAGCGGTAGTTTCAATTCGAGATTATGGGCCGGGAATTAGTCAAGAAAACATTCAATCTATTTGGAAACGGTTTTATAAAATAGATAAGGCCCGAACTAAAAAGGCGGGTACAGGACTAGGCTTGTCCATTGTTAAGCACATATTAGTCCTTCATCAAACCGACATTCAAGTGGAAAGTGAAGTAGGAAGAGGGACAATCTTTACATTTACACTCCCATTAGCTATGAATAAATCAAATAAACATAGGAATGCATAATTCTCTGTTCATCGTCCGTTCATAAAAAATTGCTATACTGATTGGGCATTAAAAAACGATGAATACAAGGGAGGAAAATATAAAAAAAATCAATATCAAGTCATACGGCAGAGGAGGATACGAATATGTCGGATCGCAAATCTACTACGGGTACACCGCGGTGGGTAAAGGTGTCTGGGGTTGTCGTGATTATTTTAGTACTACTTGCTGTTGCAATAATGGTTATTAGCGGTGGTGAACATGGTCCTGGTCGTCACATGCCGTCTTCTAGCAATGTGGAACAGGGAGTGAAACAGCAGTGGTCATGAAACCTGGCCTACGTAAGTTCGCGCTCACTGCGCATATCACTTGCTCGATTGGTTGGCTTGGCGCGGTCGTTGGATTCCTAGTTCTTGTCATCGCTGCTCTTATAAAAGGAGATGCCAAGACGGTGCCCGCTGCTTGGATTGCGATGGAGTTGATTGGCTGGTTCGCCATCGTCCCCTTAGCCCTTCTCTCGCTACTGACTGGGCTTGTTATGTCATTGGGTACTAAGTGGGGCTTAGTAAAGCATTATTGGGTCCTTTTCAAACTACTGCTCACCGCCATAGCCACAACGGTCTTGCTGCTAAATATGCAGACAGTGAGCTTCCTAGCAGATGTAGCGAAAGAGACGGGAAGTGCCGATCCTAGCGGCTTGTGGGGCGAACTCTTCCACGCCGGGGTAGGTCTACTTGTGTTGCTCGTAATCATCATACTATCGGTTTACAAGCCAAGAGGCACGACTCCGTTTGGGAAGCGTAAGCAACATAGTTGATTTAAAATTAATTAGCATTAGTTAAAATATTTATATATCTTTTTGTGAATGGGCAATATTTTAAGTGAACGGCCGCGTTTGATGTAGAAATGCGGCTTTTTTTGACCCAATTTCTAAAATCCACAGCCGAGATCAGTTTTCGTATCTTTAAATTGCGCAATTCAATTAAGAGATAAATTATTTCGATTTTATCAAATATCTTCTTTCAAACTACTTCACTGCAATATGCATATTTTTTTCATATTTTCTTGTTACACTAAAAAAGTAATATAGCAGATGAAAGGGGAAATACTTGATGGGAATAAAGATAAAGATTGCCGCGGCGGCAATTAGTTTATTGGTTATTGGCGGTTGTAGCAATAACAATCCGCAACCTGCCAAGGAAATGGATCAAGACATGGAGGAAATGGATCATTCCACTATGGGTGATATGATGGAGGGACATATGAGCCATGATGAGGTGGTAAGTTTAAACGACTCAACAGGGGAAAATGAATTAAAAATCCCTTCTATGCTTGAAACTGATAATGAGGATGGAGTCGTATATACGGTTCGAGCACAAAAAGGAAAAACCGAAATATTCGACGGTACTGAATCTACAACGTATGGATATAACGGGTCGTTTTTAGGGCCGATGCTCCGTTTTGAAAAAGGTGACAAAGTTAAAATTAGAACGATAAACGAACTGGATGAAGAGACGACTTTTCACTGGCATGGATTGGAAGTATCTGCTGATGCGGATGGTGGACCGCATGATGTGGTTAAGCCGGGAGAAGAAAAGGTGATTGAATTTGAAGTGACACAAGAAGCGTCAACGTTATGGTTCCATCCCCATCCAGAGGGGAAAACCGCTGAACAGGTATACAATGGACTTGCGGGATTGATTTATATCGAGGATGAAAATTCGAAAAGCATTGGATTGCCAACTGATTATGGGAAGAATGATTTTCCTTTGATTTTCCAAGATCGAATATTTGATGATAAAAAACAATTGAATTTTAGTGCCGCAAAGAATGAAGACGGGACAATTGGCGATACCTTACTGATCAACGGGACGTTGAATCCTAAGTTGACTGTAAATAAGGAGAAAGTACGTCTTCGTTTATTAAATGGATCGAATGCGAGGAATTACACATTTAAATTGAATACAGGGGATTCTTTTGTTCAAATCGCAACGGATGGCGGTTTCTTGAATGAACCGGTCACTTTAAATGAAGTAACACTTACGCCTTCAGAAAGAGCGGAAATCATTGTCGATTTTTCGCAGCTCAATACTTCAAATGACTTGGCGTTGGTAAATGAGGATGGGTCTGTCCTTTTACCATTTAAGGTTTCTGATCAAGACGAAGTGATTAGTGGAATTTCAGAAGAGTTGAATGATTTTGTATTGACAGAAGAAGAGAAGAATTTACCAGTCACAAAGAAAGTGGAACTCTTTGGGATGATGGATATGGTAACGATAAATGGAAAAAAGTTTGATCCGGATAGAATTGACTTCACACAACAGCAAGGGGTTACTGAAGTGTGGGAAATTTATAATAAACCCGACATGATGGGTGGAATGATTCATCCATTCCACATTCACGGTACGCAATTTAAAATAATCTCCAGAGACGGAGAAGAGCCACCGGAAAATGAGCAGGGATGGAAGGACACTATCTCAATAAAACCAGATGAGACAGTAAAAATTGCTATACAATTTAAGCATAAGGGTATCTATATGTTCCATTGTCATATTCTTGAACATGAGGATAACGGCATGATGGGACAGGTAAAAGTGGAGTAAACTTTAATTCATCTTTTATGAAAATTGGTGAAGTTTACACTGAAACATGTGGGGAAATGATATGTAATTCGTTATTAAAGCAGCTAGTGTGTATTAGTTCACACTGGCTGTTTTAAAATTAAAATTTATAGTTATATAAAAAATGAATGTATTTATTCTTTCTGAAGGTGGGCTACATTATGTTTCCAAAAGTTAAGAAGTACACTAAGAAAAAGAAAAAATCTATATTAATCGTCCTTTTATATTTGGCAATTATTTTATTTTTTATATGGTTATTAGTTGTTTTATTGCTGTCCTACTACTTGTGGCATGATGAAATCAAAGAAAATCCTTTATTGGGTAAAGTGAATTCTTTTTCTAATTTCTACATGGAAACGTTGAAGGATTCCTCCGATTTTCTCAAGCCATTAGGTGAAACGGATGTTACTTTAAAAGGAGCATCCAATGAAAAAGATAATGTGAAGATTCGGATGAAACAACCAGATAGGGATGAATTCAAACCCGCTATGAAGGATCTTTTAAAAGATAGAGACCTAACTTTCAAGAATATTGATGCTATCTTTGAAAATATGAAATCACCTAAAGAAATTACAAAAGATTCAATTCATTCGACATTTGGCAGAGACGTTATTTATATTTATCACACCCATAACAGGGAATCTTTTTTACCTTATTTAAAAGGCACCGATAAACCGGAAGATGCTTATCACTCAAAAGCAAATATTACGTTGGTCGGTGACATGCTGGGTAGGGCACTAGAGAGAAGAGGGGTAGGCGCGAAAGTGGATTCAGCAGATATTGTACAAGAATTAAGTTTGAAAGGGTTAGACTTTAACAGTTCTTATCAGTTATCGGGGGAACAGGTACGGTCTGCACGTGCGGAAAACAAAGATTTGGAAATTTTCTTGGATATACATCGCGATTCATTGCGTAAAGATTCTACAACTAAAAAAATGAATGGAGAAAGTTTTGCACGTTTGTTATTTGTTATTGGTACTGGGCATGAAAATTATGAAAGTAATCTTTTGTTTACAGAAGGCTTGGATAAGCTTCTTGCTGCTCGGTATCCGGGTTTGTCAAAAGGAATAATTATAAAAGATAGCAGTCAAGGGAACGGAGTTTATAACCAGGATTTATCTCCAAACTCAGTTATTGTAGAAATTGGAGGTGTCGATAATACGGTAGAAGAGCTACATCGGACTACCGAAGCGTTGGCGGACGTGCTAAGCGATTATTATTGGCACAGAGAAAAGTAATCTGTTTGTTTGGAGTCCAACACATAAAAAAAGAAAAAGGATTTTTTAAGGAGTTTCTTCTTTTTAGTTTTAAAACGACTTTTAAGGGAAAAATATCACTGATTGCAAAAATAGCAGGAGGTGAGTCCATGAATACGAAATACGAAGAATGTCTGAAAGCTTGTTTAGAATGTCTAGAAGCGTGTAACGTCTGTTTTGATGCGTGCCTGAAAGAGGACGATATGAAGATGATGGCTGATTGTATCCGCTTGGACCGTGAATGTGCAGATATATGTGCGTTTGCCGCACAAGCAATGACGCGAAATAGCCCATTTACTAAACAGATTTTAGAATTATGTGCAGAAGTTTGCGAACGTTGTGCAGAAGAGTGTGCAAAACATGATCACGATCATTGCCAACGCTGTGCCGAATCTTGCCGAAAGTGTGCTGAGGCATGTCGACAAATGGTAGCTTAAGCAATAGACAGAAAACGTAGCCAACAATGGAGCTATTTCAAGAAGTTGAAAAAGGCTTTCTTGGGATAGCTTCTTTTACTTGATATTTACCCAGAATAAGGAGTGTTATTCAAATGAAAAAGCAACTGCTTTTTTTAAGTATCGCTATGATTATTGGTTTAAGTGGGTGTGGAAATAGTACCAGCAACGAGGAAAGTCAAAACAATAATAGCGAACCCAAACAGGAAGAAATGAAGATGGAGATGAACCATTCCGGCTCAGGTGAAGTCCCTGAAAGCTTGAAGGTGGCAGAAAATCCAACCTATGAAGTGGGAAGCGAAGCAATTATTAAAACAGACCATATGGAAGGAATGGATGGGGCTGTAGCAACAATTGTGGGTGCTTATGATACTACGGCTTACGCTATCTCATATACCCCGGTAACTGGCGGAGAAAGAGTGGAAAATCATAAATGGGTCATTCAAGAAGAAGTTAAAGATGATGACGACAAAACTTTGGAACAGGGAACCGAGGTCACCGTGGAGGCAGACCACATGAAAGGGATGGAAGGAGCATTAGCTGAAATTGATTCAGCAGAAAAAACTACTGTATATATGATTGACTATACTCCGACTACCGGTGGGGAAGAAGTAACAAACCATAAATGGGTAACGGAAAGTGAGCTTTCAGCTAAATAATGTTTTTACAAAGTAGAATAAAAATGTCCCATAAGCCAAAATTTATCGGTTTTATGGGGCATTTTTTTGATAGCATGCTTCAATTCTATCATTTAACTCGATTAAAAGTTGATTTTCAAATAGGCAACTTCCCAATTTAAAGTGTGACGGTTCGGTTAACTTGCAATTTTTATAAGTGAGATATGATAAAATATACTTGATGTAAGTTCTTTTTAGTTTGAATAGAAGTGAAGTCAATTCGATGACCTATAATTTTTCATAAAGAATAGGAGAGAAATTAATTATGAAAAAAAGATTACTCGTAGTATTTGGTTTATTGCTAAGCTTTATGTTAGTCGCTTGCAGCAATGATTCATCGGATGGAAGTGAAGTCAAAGATACAAAAGAAAAGGTACATGAGTATAGCGTTGGAAGTTTTGAAGACGATGTAACAGCATCTATTACATCTCATGAACTGATTGTTAATGATAACGGCAAAGAAACTACATTTGACTTGCCAAGTGATGAATTCTTCGTTTCTATTGCACCATTTGTTGAAACTACACATCCTTGTGCAATACATAGTTTAACAGGGTGCCAAGGAGAACTAGTTGAAAAAGACTTCGACGTGCATATTCAAGACGAAGATGGCAATGTCGTTGTAGACGAAACGATCGCCTCTTTAGAAAATGGATTTATCGATCTGTGGTTACCGCGTAATAAAAATTTCCAAGTGAAAATTACACATGACGACAAAACAGTTGAATCTAATATCTCCACATTTGAAGGCGACAATACTTGTATTACAACGATGCAACTAACATAATTCCTTTAAACATCATCCACTTAGAATCGTGAAGTACTCACAATACTTTTCATGGTTCTTTTTTTATATCAAATTTGATCTCGTGCTATTCCCGCAGAACAAGATTGTTTCTCACCTTAACACCGTTTCTTATTAATCTTTTGAGGGTTGAGTGAATACTTTTATCACATGTGTATGACCATCATCTTCTGTCGTTCTCACTTCCATATAATAGGTATGGAACCCACCCGGTAATGGAATGGGTAAACTTGTATATGCTTCGTATTGATATATATGTCCATCTTCAAAAGTTGTGTTACCAATCATATGGCGATAATGCCCT
The DNA here is from genome assembly GCF_002743035.1 of Sporosarcina sp. P12(2017). NCBI lineage: Bacteria > Bacillati > Bacillota > Bacilli > Caryophanales > Caryophanaceae > Sporosarcina > Sporosarcina sp. P12(2017). The sequence continues at coordinate 16,476 of NZ_PDYL01000012.1, read as the reverse complement.
TTTTCCGTCTCGGTCGGCGTACTTGTCTCCCCCTGGATATATCTGCACATGTCCATTTGGGCAAGTGGTTGTACCAAGATGACCATGTGTATGAACATCACAGATAGGGATAAAATTAATTTAAAACACGAAATAGCACCCCTGTTAGGTGGTGCTATTTTTTTTTAGGAAGCTATATATTGACCCTGTACTTAGGTACAGGGTTTATACTATGTATGAGGTGAAACAAATGGTTTTTCATATAGGTGAACTGGCGGAGAAATGTAACGTTAATAAAGAAACCATTCGGTATTATGAACGTTTAGGACTAATTCCCAAACCTTCTCGTACAGAGTCAGGATATCGAATATACACAGAACAAACCGTTGACCGATTAAATTTCATTAAGCGCATTCAGGAATTAGGTTTTACTTTAAATGAAATTGATAAGCTTTTAGGCGTGGTAGATCGTGATGAAGCGAAATGCCGTGATATGTATGATTTTACTGTTTATAAGATTGAAGACATTCAACAGAAAATTCAAGGTCTCAAAAGAATCGAACAAATGCTTATCGACCTAAAAGAAAGATGTCCCGCAAACAAAGATATTTATGAATGCCCTATTATTGAAACTTTACTAGAAGTTTAAGGACGGAGGAATAGTATTGAAAAGATATCGGATTAGCGTTCAAGGAATGACATGTAAGGGTTGTGAAGAGCATTTGGCTGTTGCGCTTCAAAATATAGGTGCAAAGCGTATTGAAGTTGATTTTCGCCGTGGGGAAGCTGTATTTGAACTTCAAAATGACGTAGAAGTTGAAATAGTTAAAAATGCGATTGCTGAAGCCAAATATCATCCAGGTGGAATTGAAGATTTACAAACACAAGTAAAAGTTGATTTAGGTTGCGAAGATGATTATGACTATATCATTATTGGTTCTGGTGCAGCAGCCTTTTCATCTGCCATTGAAGCTGTGGGTTACGGTGCTAAAGTTGCAATGATTGAACGTGGAACGGTGGGAGGAACTTGCGTTAATATCGGATGTGTTCCGTCTAAGACCTTGTTAAGGGCAGGAGAAATCAATCATTCAGCAAAAAATAATCCATTTACAGGATTACACACTACAACACAAAATGTTGATTTAGCCTTATTAGTACAACAAAAAAATGATTTAGTAAGTACACTTCGAAATGAAAAATATGTGAATTTAATTGAAGATTACGATTTTGATTTAATAAAGGGTGACGCGAAATTTGTAAATGAAAGTACAGTTGAAGTGAATGGCAACCAAATAACTGCGAAACGATTTTTAATAGCTACAGGGGCATCACCATCCATTCCTAATATTCCCGGATTAGACGAAGTAGAGTATTTAACAAGCACTACGTTACTTGAATTAAAGAAGGTTCCAAAGCGTCTCACGGTGCTTGGTTCTGGATATATCGGATTGGAATTAGGACAACTATTTCATAATTTAGGCGCAGAAGTAACTTTGATACAAAGAAGCGAGCGTCTATTAAAAAAATACGAACCTGAAATTTCAGAAGCTATTACTCAGGTCTTAACAGAACAGGGAATTAATTTAGTTTCAGGAGCAGCCTATGAACGCGTAGAACAAGATGGAGACATTAAAAAAGTTCATGTAGAGATAAATGGTGAAAAGCGAATCATTGAAGCAGAACAATTGCTTGTAGCAACAGGAAGAAAACCAAATACAGAATCTTTGAACTTACATGCAGCAGGTGTTGACGTTGGGTCTCGTAGTGAAATCGTCATTGATGAATATTCTAAAACTTCCAATTCCCAAATTTACGCAGCCGGAGATGTAACGCTTGGTCCCCAATTTGTTTATGTAGCTGCTTATCAAGGTGGACTTGCTGCGCGTAATGCAATCGGAGGACTAAATCAAAAGGTGAATTTAGAAGTTGTTCCAGGTGTTACGTTTACTAATCCTTCGATTGCAACTGTTGGTTTAACTGAACAGAAAGCAAAAGAAAAAGGTCTTGAGGTTAAAACGTCTGTCTTGCCGTTAGATGCCGTACCAAGGGCCCTTGTTAATCGGGAAACGACGGGTATTTTTAAATTAGTAGCAGATGCAAAAACATTAAAAGTGTTAGGGGTTCATATAGTTGCGGAAAACGCAGGAGAGGTTATCTATGCGGCAACATTAGCTGTAAAATTCGGATTGACAATAGAAGATCTACGAGAAACTCTTACTCCCTATTTAACAATGGCAGAAGGATTGAAATTAGCAGCCCTTACGTTTGATAAAGATGTATCCAAATTATCTTGTTGTGCTGGATAACAATATTAATTTAAAAGTAGCCGGAATTCCTTAGAGAAAGGAATTCCGGCTTTTAAAATCAATCTAAACCATTGATCTGTATATCACATCTCAGGATTTTACAAAGTGTATAAAATCCAAAGATATAGTTTCAAGAAAGGTATTGTCTGCTTTTTCTCGTATAGGAACCTAGGTCGTTCAGTCACGCAAAACTAAATTAGGTATTAAACGTATATAAATAAGTGAACCTATAAGCTCCACGATTGTTTGGGTCACAATGATGGCCGCTACTAAAGTGTTCACTCCGTCAGGCAGAGCCAATGCAAGAGGAAGAACTACGAGCGAATTACGTATTGCTCCTCCAAATATAAGCGAGCGTCCAGTTTTAATATCAAGATTAAACAACCTAGCAAAGAATCGCGAAATTATGGGCATAATGATCATAAAGGCGATATATATAGGAATTACTTTTATTATTAAATTAATGTGGCCAGATAATTTCCCTATTTGAGATGCTACAACAACAAAAAGTGTAAGAGCCATGAATGGAACAGGAAGCCATGCAGAACTATTTAATATTTTATCTACAGTAGATGCTTTTTTTGCGAATAATTGTACGATGATAGCAATGCCCATTGGAATAACGATTAGCCCGAGAAATGCTTCGAAAAATGGACCGGCTTCCACTATTCCTATAGCTTCCCTTCCCATAAACAACCATAAGTACAAAGGTAACAAGAGCATCTGCGTTACGAAAAGAACAGGGGTTGCCATAAGTAAAAGCTTTTCATTTCCACGACCAAGAGATGTGAACACAATGACATAATCAATACAAGGGGTCAGCAATACTAAATAAACCCCGAGTAATAATGGTGGATATTCTGGTAATAGCTTTGATAGAAGCCATACAACAATGGGTACGGCTATATAGTTAACCGTTAATAAAGCTCCGAGAAAACGACGATTTCCGAACGATTTTTTCAAGGCTGCAAATGGAATCTGAGAAAACATACTGTACATTAATATAGCAATAACTAAAGAAATCGTCACATCTAATCGTCCGGCGAAATCAGGCACGAATAATCCAAATCCAGCTGCTATCACTAGCACAATAACATACAGTGATATTTGTTTTTCTTCTAATTGTTCTCTAGTCCACATTAAAAATTATTCTCCTTTTGTTTTATAAATATCCCCAAGATAACTTAGTCGATTTCATATAATTAGAGAGTGGGGATTAAATGTAGAGTTGAAGTGGAAGTATCTCTCCAACATTTCGAAATAAGTAAGTGATGCAACTGTGAGGCTGGATGAGGAACCCTAATGTCTACTATACCTCAACATTGCCTTTTTGACATGCAAGTATTATACGACAATACGACTTCCAACTATTCAAAAGGACTGTCATTAAGCAGCGCTATAATTTTTGAAAAAGAATTTCATAGGAAATGATAAACACACTTGCATATATAAGCATATGATTATATACTGATGATGAAGTGGAGGGATGATACATGAATACAACAGCAACAATTGATCTGCAACGAGCATCACAACTATTAAAATTGCTCGGAGATCCGACACGTTTGACGATGATGAAGTTACTCAAGTCACATGAATGCTGTGTGTGTGAATTTGTTGAGATTTTTAAAATGAGTCAGCCGGCGATTAGCCAGCATTTGCGTAAACTTAGAGATATTGAGTTGGTTAAAGAAGAACGCAGAGGTCAATGGATTTTCTTTTCGATTAATGAAAATCATGAAGATTATCCGTTTATTAAAAGCATCCTTGAACATCTTCCTGAACAGAATGAATCAATCGCTGAACTGGAGGCACAAGGACTTCGAGTTTGTTGTCAATAAGGAGGAGAAAGTACGTTGGTTTCAGTTATCACCGCATCATTAATTTTCATAATTACACTTATTTTTGTCATTTGGCAACCTAGAAACTTATCAATTGGATGGTCTGCATGTATTGGTGCCGTAATCGCTTTGATAGTAGGCGTAGTTAATTTTCAGGATGTCATAGATGTAACGGGGATTGTATGGAATGCAACGCTTGCTTTTGTTGCAATCATTATTATTTCATTAATCTTAGACGAAATTGGATTTTTCGAATGGTCTGCCCTTCATATGGCTAGATTGGCTAAAGGCAGTGGGATTCGGATGTTCGTTTATGTCAGTCTTTTAGGTGCAGTCGTTGCTGCTTTATTTGCAAACGATGGTGCTGCCTTAATCCTAACGCCAATTGTTTTGGCAATGGTACGAAATTTGAATTTCAGTGAAAAGATGATTTTTCCATTCATCATTGCCAGTGGTTTTATTGCAGATACGACTTCGTTGCCATTAGTTGTGAGTAACTTGGTCAATATTGTATCAGCAGACTTTTTCGGCATCGGATTTGTTGAGTATGCATCTCGGATGATAGTTCCCAATTTATTTGCTTTAGTTGCGAGTATTTTAGTACTGTTTTTATTCTTCCGTAAGGATATCCCGAAAGACTATAAAGTATCAGATCTAAAAGAACCGAAGGATGCTATTAAAGATATAAAGTTGTTTCGACTAGCTTGGGTAATTTTAGGCGTGTTACTCGTGGGCTATTTCTCTAGTGAATTTACAGGATTGCCTGTATCTATTATTGCTGGGATTACAGCCATCTTCTTTATGCTTATGGCACAAAGAAGTCCCGCTGTTCACACGAAGCAAGTAATTAAAGGTGCACCTTGGGCTATTGTTTTCTTCTCTGTCGGCATGTATGTAGTCGTTTATGGCTTGCGCAATGCGGGTTTGACAAGTGTGTTGGCAGATGTCATTCAAATGGCAGCCAATCAAGGGCTCTTTGTAGCGACGATTTCGATGGGCTTTATCGCGGCAATCTTATCATCCATTATGAATAATATGCCTACTGTTATGATTAACGCTTTAGCCATATCAGAAACAACTACAACAGGACCGATTCGCGAAGCTCTAATTTATGCAAATGTCATTGGGTCGGATTTAGGTCCAAAAATCACACCAATCGGTTCCTTGGCCACTTTATTGTGGTTGCATGTACTGTCTCAAAAAGATGTGAAAATCTCATGGGGTAGCTATTTTAAAATCGGTATCATCTTAACAGTTCCTACACTCCTGATTACACTAATCGGGCTGTATGTATGGCTGTCATTCATACAATAAAACACAAAAAGGAGATTTTTACTATGTCGAAAAAAACACTCTATTTCTTATGTACAGGTAACTCATGTCGCAGTCAAATGGCTGAAGGCTGGGGTAAAAAGTATCTCGGAGAAGAATGGCAAGTTCTTAGTGCGGGAATTGAAGCACACGGCGTCAATCCAAGTGCTGTTAAAGCGATGAATGAGGCTGGAGTCGATATTTCGAATCAAACTTCGGATATTATTGATCCACAAATCTTAAATAATGCAGATTTTGTTGTCACGCTTTGTGGAGATGCTGCTGACAAGTGTCCGATGACACCACCTCATGTCAAACGTGATCATTGGGGATTTGATGATCCTGCTAAGGCAGAAGGAACAGATGAAGAGAAATGGGCGTTTTTCCAGCGTGTACGCGATGAAATCGGATCAAGGATTGAACGCTTCGCTAAAACTGGTGAATAAATAAATTAGGCCGTGGATTCATCCCACGGCTATTCTTATATTAAGTATATAAGGATATGATTATGTATTAATGAAGGAGATGTTGATAATGAAAAAGATCGAAATATTTGATCCTGCAATGTGTTGTTCAACTGGTGTCTGCGGACCAGGTGTTGATCCAGAATTAACGCGTGTCGCATCGGCTGTTTATTCACTTGAACAAAAGAAATTTGATATTACTCGCTATAATCTTGGGAATGATCCAGGGGCATTTGTAGACAATGAAGTAGTAAATAAAGTACTTCTTGAAAAAGGTCCAGATGCTCTTCCTTTGATACTTGTTAATAATGAGGTTGTAAAGGTGGGTGCCTATCCGACAAACGAAGAGTTAGCAGAATGGCTTAATGTAAAGACAGCTGAACTTCAGGAAAAACCACGCGTACGTGTTTCAGTCAAGTTTGATAAATAAGGGGGAATAACCATGTATCCATTATTCAATCCAAACAAAACCGTACTAACTCCATTTTTGTTTTTTACCGGAAAAGGTGGTGTTGGTAAGACATCAACGGCCTGTGCGACAGCGGTTTCTCTTGCCGATCAAGGAAAAAAAGTACTTTTAGTAAGTACCGATCCTGCTTCAAATTTACAAGATGTTCTCGATGTAGAATTGACGAATGATCCAATAGCTATTCCAAGTGTAAAAAATTTATTTGCTTGCAATATTGACCCGGAAGCATCAGCGAAAACATACCGTGAAAAGGTTGTCGGTCCTTATCGGGGTAAGTTGCCGGATGCTGTTCTCACAACTATGGAAGAACAGTTATCTGGTGCTTGCACAGTTGAAATTGCTGCATTTGATGAGTTTTCTCATCTGTTAACCGATGAAGATGTGTTAAATCAATATGATCATGTATTGTTTGACACTGCGCCGACTGGGCACACACTACGTTTGTTACAATTACCAACAGCGTGGACCGGATTTTTAGAAGAAAGTACACACGGTGCTTCCTGTTTAGGTCCATTGTCAGGTCTTGGAGAGAAAAAAGAGTTGTATGCGAAAGCAGTCGAGTCACTATCTAATCCAGAAAAAACGACGTTAATTTTGGTTTCCCGTCCGGATATATCTTCTTTAGTTGAAGCGAATCGGGCCTACTCTGAGCTGAAAGATATCGGTATTAAAAATCAGCTACTTATTATAAACGGGCTTCTTCAAACTCATCGGCCTGATGATGACGTGTCAAAAGCGTTTTATGAGCGACAACGCAACGCACTGAAAGAAACGCCTGAAGCTTTAAAGCAGGTTGTGACGTTCTCTCTTCCATTCGTTTCATATTCATTAACGGGAGTTGATAACCTCCGGCACTTATTTAGTTCTTACACGATTACTGAATTTGTAAATGACAGCCTCGGAAAAGAAGCTATTCAGCTTCCAGGCTTAAACAAAGTAATTGATGATTTTTCATCGAAAAACATACGTGTAATCTTCACAATGGGTAAAGGTGGGGTTGGTAAAACATCCATTGCATCTGCAATTGCGGTTGGCCTTTCTGAGAAAGGTCATCGCGTTCATTTGACTACAACAGACCCAGCAGCTCATCTTGCGTACACATTTGAAGATAGTGCTTTGAAAGAGAATCTGACGATTAGCAGCATTAATCCAGAGGTTGAAGTCGAAAAGTACCAGCAGGAGGTGCTTTCTACGGCAGGGGAAGGGCTGGATGAAGAAGGTCTAGCGTATTTGAAAGAAGATCTAGAATCACCATGTACAGAAGAAATTGCTTTGTTCAGAGCCTTTGCAGAAGTAGTTGAGAAGTCGGAAAATGAAATTGTTGTAATTGATACAGCACCGACCGGCCACACATTGTTATTGCTTGATTCAACGGAAGCGTATCACAAAGAAATGAGCCGTTCGACTGGTGATGTACCAGAAAGTGTGAAGAAGCTTCTTCCACGTTTGCGAAATCCAGAAGAAACTGGAGTGGTTATTGTTGCATTGGCTGAGGCCACACCGGTTTTAGAAGCCGCTCGATTACAGGAAGACCTCAAACGTGCAAAGATTGATCCGAAATGGTGGGTCATCAATCAAAGCCTGTACGCAACGGATACTACAGATCCCATTTTGAAAGGGCGTGCAGTTTCTGAAATAGAGTGGATTAAAAAAGTGAAAGAAGACTTAGCACCACAGTGTGCAGTAATCCCATGGTTGCATGAAGAGAAAATTGGTTACGACAAATTGAAAGAATTTATTCTATAAAAATTTGGAGGTAAACTCATGCATAAAGTAGTAATTTTAGGAACTGGACCTGCGGGTTTAACGGCAGCAATTTATCTTGCAAGAGCTAATATGAACCCTATTGTAATTGAAGGTGACCAACCTGGAGGACAGTTAACATTAACAACAGAAGTTGAAAACTTTCCAGGCTTTATAGATGGTATTACGGGACCTGAACTAATGGATAATATGAGAAAGCAAGCAGAGCGCTTTGGAGCTGAATTTATAAGAGGATGGGTAACGGATGTAGATTTATCTCAAAAGCCAATCAAGCTTCAAATTAATGGTATTGGAGAAATTGCCACAGAATCACTGATCCTTTCAACCGGAGCAGCAGCAAAACTTCTTCAAATTCCAGGTGAAAAAAAATACATTGGTTCAGGTGTAAGTACTTGTGCAACTTGTGATGGATTTTTCTACCGAGGTAAAAAAGTGATCGTTATTGGAGGTGGAGACTCCGCGATGGAAGAGGCAAATTTCCTCACTAAATTTGCTTCTGAGGTAGTGATCGTCCATCGTCGTGACGAATTACGGGCTTCAAAGATTATGCAAGACCGAGCTAGACAAAATCCGAAAATTACTTGGGCATTAAATAAGACTCCTGTTGAAGTAATCGGGGACGGTATAAAAATAAATGGTTTGAAAGTGAAAGATAATGATACTGGTGAAGAAGAGATGATTGAGGCAGATGGGATTTTTGTAGCAATCGGACATACACCAAATACGGATTTCTTAAAAGGACAAATCGAAACAGATGAGGTTGGTTATATTCAAGTAAAGCCTGGAAAAACAGAAACTACTATACCAGGTGTCTACGCATGTGGTGATGTCCAAGATAATAAATATCGCCAAGCAATTACTGCAGCGGGTACAGGATGTATGGCAGCTCTAGATGTAGAAAGATACTTAGAAGGTTCTGCAAGTCACGATTGGAGCCAAAACTAACCATGAAAGGCGGAAAAAATGTGAGCGAAAATTATCAGGAATTAGTAAAAAATAAGATTTTTATTGGCGGTGCGGGCGAAGTAAAAGAAGCTATAGAAAACGAAGGTATTGAAGTGGTTATTGATCTGCGAGCAGAAATACTGGAAGGCAACTTTGATTTTCACCGTGTTCACAGTCCGATTGTTGATGATTCCGATGAACATCAGGACGATTCTGTAAAGAACGCGATTGACCGAGTAGTGGAGGCATACAATGCGGACCGAAAAGTTTATTTTCATTGTGCGGGGGGAAGTAACCGAACCGGTACAGTGGCGATTGGTACACTCTTAGCTTTGGGTGCAGCCAAAACGATTGAAGAGGCTGAGAACAAAGCCATGACGGTTCGTCCTAAAATAAACGTGAAACCCCAATTAAAAGAATCATTAAAAAGAATATTCCCAGATGCCTAGGCATTTGATTGGAAAAGAAGGAGAGAACATTATGGACATTACAAAAGAAGCTAAAGCATATATTCAATCACTCTTGAAAGAACAACAAGCAGAAGGTCTTCGGATTTATGCCCTTGAGGGTTGTTGTGGACCGCAAATCGGCTTATCTCTTGATATGCCTGAAGAGTCAGATACTGTTTCTTTGATTAATGACATTCAAGTTGCTATTTCTACGCTAGCTTTAGGGCTATTGGATAATTTAACATTGGATTTTGAAACTGAAGGCGAACAATCTGGGCTCGTCATGATTGGTGCGCCGAATAATTGTTAAATAAAGAGCTCACTTAGGTGAGCTCTTTATTCTTTTTGAGGAGGAATAAAAGATGGAAAAACAAGTTAACCTTAAAATAGGTAGTGGAAATTGTTGTTCTTCAATAAATACTGTTCCTATACATTTAGATTTTAATGAAAAAGAATCAAGTTCATTGCCTGTTGTCATCATTGGTGCTGGACCAGTCGGCTTAGCTGCAGCGGCCCATTTGGCTAAGTTAGGTGAAAGGTTTCTAGTATTGGAATCTGGTACACACGTTGGAAACCATATACTTCAGTGGGGGCATGTTCGATTATTTTCTCCATGGCAATACAATATTGACAAAGATGCAAGAGAGCTACTTGAAAAACATGGTTGGGATGCACCACCCCCTGATGAACTACCAACAGGAAAAGAATTGGTGGAGGATTACTTAGAGAAGATAGCAAATCTACCTGAGATCAAGCCATACATTATTGTGAATTCTAAAGTGCTATCCGTTAGTAAAAAAGGATTGGATAAAATGAAGTCAGCCAATCGCGAAAATGTCCCGTTCATTCTTTATGTTGATCGAAATGGTATGACTGAACAAATTGAAGCGAAAGCAGTCATTGATGCGACAGGAACATGGGGACAACCAAACCCTGCAAATGTTGATGGTGTATGGACGAAGGAAGAAATTTCATTACAAAATAATATCCATTATGGGATACCCGACATTAATTGTAAAGACCGTGAGAGATATATAGGTAAACGTGTAGCTGTAATTGGTGGTGGTCACTCTGCAATCAATACAATTTTAGAATTGACTAAACTAAATGAAAGTAGTTCCGATCAAATCATTTGGATACTCCGCAAAAATAATGTTGAGGAGGCTTACGGAGGTGAAGAGAATGATGCTCTCCAAGCAAGAGGAGAACTTGGCTCGAAAATTCATCAATTAGTGAATTCCGGACGTATAAAAGTATATACACCTTTTTATATCCAGAATATTTTGATGGAAGTGGGTTCTTTAAAAATTTTCGGTGAGTTTAAGGGAGAGAGCTATTCAATTGATGGAGTGGATGAGTTGATTGTTAATACTGGAAGCCGTCCTGATTTTACATTCTTAAATGAAATTAGATTACAAATCGACTCTGCTACTGAAAGTGTTGAAGTATTGGCCCCCTTAATTGATCCTAATCTTCATAGTTGCGGAACCGTCCGTCCACATGGTGAGAAAGAATTAAGACAACCAGAGAAAAACTTTTATATCGCGGGGATGAAGAGTTATGGACGGGCTCCAACGTTTCTAATGGCGACTGGCTATGAACAAGTGCGTTCAATTGTAGCCTATTTAACGGGCGACTACGAGTCGGCCAAAAAAGTGGAACTGGATTTACCGGAAACAGGAGTATGTAGTGTGAACGTAACACCAGAAAAGCAAGAACAATCTTGTTGTAGTACTTCATCAAATTGTTAAAGAAGTAGTTCCGAAAATTTCAATGATGTTGTGTTTAGCCATGGATTTTGTTAAAGTGAATGTATATATTTTATGTTATTAAGTCACTGATCTAATGGTGAAAGTCGTTACACTTTTTGCATATGCAGAAAGAGATTCGGCACAAATTTTCAGCCTTTGGATTCCTTATTCACAGGAGAAGTTAGGCAGACGTATTCGACGTCCATAAATTGCTTTTGCATATCAGAAGAGATACTTACGCATTTTGCGTGAACTATATTAAAACCGATTTTTCCTATTCAGGAAAGGTCGGTTTTTTGCTTTCAAAAAGATATTGAAAGGAGATGGAAGCGGATTTATTGAAAGGAGATGGAAGCGGATTTATTGAAATCGAACAAATTGGGTTATTTTAAAATGCATTTACTTAGCAATCGCTAGGTACAAATGCGTTTTTTTATTTATCTAAAATACAAAACTAGAAAGGGTTGTTAGGTATGTCAATTAATCTTGATAATATGACGGCTGTTCAAAACCAACAGCAAGACGGTATTTTAGGTCACTTGATGTGGTTCTCTGTAGGCAAGCAATTAGTCAAAATGGATGATTTAGAACGGGGACTTGTTCAATCAGGATTACCTGTTGAGTGGATGCCAAATGCAATTCGTCCAGCAGATGCTTTCCGAAGAAGTACGAAGGAGATTGAGACTAGAAAATCTACTGGACACGCTGGTGTATTCGAGAACTTCCTTATACGTGAAGTGTTCTCTGACAAGAGCCACGTGCAAAGAAACATTGTGGTAGAAAAAGTGGATCAGGCCGGTAAACGACTTGATTACAACAGTAAAGCGGGAGTAATCACGCTAGATAAGCAGAATAGTTCTTTAACGTTTATAACAGAGAACGAAATTGCAAAAGAGTTGTGTTATGAAGCAGAGCGAAATTTCAATATTTATAAAGACCATTATTCAGCCCAGCAAGTAAGAGTAATGGTGAGTAAAATACTTCAATCGCTAGCACCCACACCTGTGCGTCCTAATGGCGGTGTTTATTTTGTTCCAGATTCACATACGGAAGGGTTGAATCAACTTGTAAACTTTACGTCCTCTCTTGAGAACAGTGAAGGGTTCAAGATACCCGTCGTTAATACATTCGACAACCGACAAATGGTGAACACGAAGCTAAATGATCATTTGGAATCCATTTTACAGGATTGTAAGTCGAGTGATGGGCTGAAAAAGGGACAAGTGAAAGAGATTATTGAAAATGCGAAGTCTGTTATTTCCAACTATCGTAATTACAAAGGCATTGTCGCCAATGAAGCAGATACGCTAGAGAATAAAATCATGACGATTCGTGCTGCTGTTTCGAAAATGGTAGCGGATCTTTAAAAAGTAACGGAATGGAGAGATTAAAATGACAGAATTTTATCAAACGATAATGGGAAGAAAATTCTATGAAAGAGATGTTGTTGATTGTGTGCAACACGTTAAGATGATTGCTCAAGAACTCGAACGTTCAAATGAATTGAAAGAACAGGAGTTGCAGATGAAGATGCGTGAGTTATCGATAAAAGAACAAGAATTATTTATTCTTTCAGCGAAAAACTAAAATGATTCTTGAAAGGGGGAGTAGGGTTTCATTAGAAGCCTGCTTCCCTTTTCTATCTAAACTAAAAAAGGGGTTAATCAAAATGACAAACACTAATTTTACCAAGTTAGAGGAAATTAAAAAGGCGCTCAATGCGAAGTTTTTTGAACGCAAGGATGAAGTTGAGGGGATTCTTGTTGCTCTACTTTCTAGGCAGCATATGTTGATGATTGGACCTGCCGGAACCGCGAAATCGGCATTGTCTGTAGAGTTAGCCAAGATTGTACAGGGAACAAATTATTTTCAATGGTTGCTAACAAGGTTCAGTACACCCGAAGAAGTTTTTGGTCCTTTGTCGTTAAAAGATCTTGAACAGGGCGTGTACAAGAGGAATACAGCAACTAAAATGCCGGAAGCCAATCTCGTATTTTTAGATGAGATATTTAAAGCAAATTCAGCAATCCTAAATAGTTTGCTAACGCTTATAAACGAAAGGCTATTCTATAATAACGGGACACCTGTAAAGGTTCCTTTGATGTCAGTCATTGGAGCCTCAAATGAATACCCGGAAGAAGGAGAAGGGCTTGAAGCTCTTTTCGACAGATTCTTACTTCGATTCGAACTAGATTATATTGCAGATGAAACGAATTTTGTTTCGATGATGAAGGGCACCGGTCAAAATTTTGTTATGCCTTCTATGACAATGGATGAGTTGGTTCAACTTCAGTTTTTTACTGACATGGTTACAATTCCTGATGAAGTCTATGACACGCTTTCAAAAATCCGTAATGAATTACGTGATGAAGGAATCCGTCCATCTGACAGAAGATTTAAACAGTCGCTCTCAGTGCTTCAGGCGAAGGCTTTGATAAACCAAAGACAAGTTGTGAAAGTTGATGATATTGTCATTCTTGAAAATGCACTATGGGAAACAGTTGATCAAAAGGATAACGTTTCTTTGATTGTTCGTAGCCACGCACAAGATGTGGTTACTCAAAAACTAGATAGGGTTCAGGAAGAGGCGAGTGAAATATATTCACTTATTCAGAAGGATGCCTCTACTGATGCTGGTATGGAAGCGACTCAAAAACTGAAATCGTTGGTTGCAGATTTAAATAAGTTGAAAAAGCATAATCAAAGTAGGGATGGGGATATAGATCCGCTGCTCGATAAAGTGAAGGCGATTCAGCAAGAGGTTCTTGATAGTATTTTAGAGCCAATGGATATTGATACTTCAAGTACAAAATCTGCTGTTGAAATGCCGTTTTAAGCGTAAAAATCGGAAGTTGAAAGCCACGGAATTAATCCTTGGCTTTTTATTCATTCAAATGAAGGGAAGTGTTTCTTTTGAAACCAGCAAAAGCTAAAGTGAAAAGTGGAAATCAATCTGTGTTGAATACAGATGCATTTGATAAAAGGCGTTTTAACGAAATTTATTCTATGTCGCAAAGTCTTCAAAAGCTAAAAGTTGATGGAGAATTACCTACATTTGAGCCGTTGCTCGCTGATATTTGGGCATCGTTATACAAAATGAAGCCTGAATTGAGTGAAGATGATATTCCCGATGATTTGCAAGTGAACAAATCATTTATGGAAAAAATCATGAATGATGACTCGTTTGAAAGTTACCGGAAATATACCCGACTGGATGATTTATCATCAGCCATAGGAACTGTTAAATTTGGAGAGAAAACAAAAGAATGGTTAGCTGAACAAAAAGGCAGAGATGAAGACCTAGAAAAGAAAATGCAGGAAATTCAGGCAATGCAAAGGCAACTTCAAAAGCAGGACCGACAAAATAGGGCTGGTAAAGGTAGTGAGGAGTTACAAGAAGACTTAAAAGATGCAATGTCAGACTTAGGAAGTCAGCTTCATCAGACATTGCAAAACAACAGTCATAGCTTTTCAGAAGCGATGTCACAAGCTATGCAGGAAACGAAACAGGCGAAGGATAGCTTGAAATCATTAGTTGGAGGCACGAGTGCAGGTAGTGGTGACGCAGAACTGAAAAAAGTTCCTTTACGAGATCAAATTTCATTAGTTGAAAAAATTGCATCAGATAAACAGATGAAAGAAATTGCGGATTGGGCTGGTCGATTCAAACAGATAGCCCGTAAAAAGCAAAAATCTAAACATAGTGATTCAATGGAAAGAAGTGGGGTTACGCTTGGCAACGATATTGAGCGATTGTTACCGATGGAGTTAGGTCTGTATACACATCCAATAACGAAGAACGATTTCCTACGTCGCTTTGTGGAAGGCCAAACGATGCAATATGAACAGAAAGGACATGAGGTACTAGGGAAAGGTCCAATTGTGCTTTGTCTGGATCAATCAGGTAGTATGCACAAGCTCGATACCAAATCAAAAGGATTTACGTTAGCACTCATGTCGATTGCAAGAAAACAGAAAAGGGATTTTTGTTTAATCCTGTTTTCTACTCGTACACAAATCTTTAAATATGAAAGAGGGAAAATAAAAAGTTCAGATATGATCAATTTAGCTCAAACTTTCCTAGGTGGAGGTACGGACTTTACACTTCCTCTTGAAAGAGCGATGAATGTAATAAACGAAAGTCGTTTTAAACAAGCTGATTTAGTTTTTATTACAGATGGGGAGGACAAAGTACAAGATTCGTTTCTTGAGTCGTTCAATAAAAAGAAAAAAGAAAAGAACTGTAATGTATTATCCCTTACGATAGGAAGTAATATAAAAACAGTTAACCAGTTTTCAGACAAGGTCGTACAAGTTAAAGATTTTGATGACGTAGGAAGTTTTACTGCGTTTGAAATATAAAGTAAAAACTAGAGGCTTACATTTACAGCAACGAGTTCGGCTTTGGTATCCGGTGAGAATATACCACTAAGAATTTAAATGTTTTATTTTTCAATAACTAATCAAAAAATAAATAGCATACAAAAAGCTCAGACTTAAATCTGAGCTTTTTTTTAGATTATAGAATTTTTTTGTTACACAATCGCGCCCGATTGCGTCAGACAACATCAACTATTATTTTTAAGTGAGACTAGGATTTTAATTCTACGTCGGCATATTGTTCTACGTATTCTTCATAATCAAGAACCTCAATGACGTTCGACCAATTAAGCACTGAACCTACAAAATCACGGATGTCTAAACCTGGAAATTCATAGGTACTATCATCATTAACTGTAGCCGTTGCATCTTCAATAAACGTAACCTGGTATCCTCTGTCGTACGCAGCAATTGCAGTAAATTGGGGACAATACTCTGTATTGAACCCAGTCACAAAAATATGATTAACACCGAGCGATTGTAGTATTTCCTGCAGATTAGTCTTGAGAAATGCACTTGGAGTACTCTTTTCAATAATATTATCTGCATACTTTACTAAATCCGAATCAATATTTCCTCCTTCAGAACCATCAGCTATTGGACTTTCACTATTTCCATCCTTGTGACGTATAAAAATAACAGGTTGTTTATTACGCTTAAAATCTTTTATAAGGTTTTTGACCTTCTTTTTCTCTAGACTGAAATCACAGAAATACATAATTCTATTCACTCTCGAAAAAAATGTACTATTCTATTGTTAATGCTTTTTTGATTCTTTCAATTTGAGCCTATATAATAGAAGGAACAGATCTTATCG